>JAOARK010000113.1 GCA_025210575.1 Schleiferiaceae bacterium | reverse complement strand
TTAGTTGGCATAAAATGTAAAAAATTATTCGGGGCAATATAACGGAGGCATTGGATTAGCAAAGTGTTTTGTCACAAAATGAAAAACCGGGCCATTTAACCAACCACTGCGAATAGATGATAAATGCAACCCGGCTACCTTCGAAGTATCTTAACGTCTTGAATACCCTGTTACCAAAAGGTCATCAGTTAATTGTACGAGTTGTACAAACTCAGCTCGGTATCCATGCTCGTCTTTTCCCTTTGCGTCCTTAGCCCATTGCGCAATGTCTTTAAAGGCTGCGTTTCCTGAGTGACCAGATCCTCGCGTAAGCATACCAAATGCAGCTACTGCGGATACGAACCTTAAATCTTTAGAACTCTTTTCAAATGCTTGTGGTTCTCCAGATACTACATGCTCTATTTTGGTGCTCTCATCAGAATCGGGCAATTTGTATCTCAGCTTTACGGTCATCCATTCATTGGGATACTCGGTTTTTAAGCTGCTTGAATATTTGAGTTCATCTACTAGAACGTCATCTTTCGTTTGAGCGTTGGCAGGAACAATTTCATAAAGCGCGGTTACGGTATGTCCCGCACCAACCTCACCAGCGTCTTTGGTGTCATCATTAAAATCTTTATCGGCTAACATTCGGTTTTCATAACCGATAAGACGGTAGCTTTTCACTTTGGCAGGATTGAATTCCAATTGAAGTTTAACATCTTTAGCCACCATTACTAAAGTACCTCTCAGATCATGAACAAATACCTTGCGTGCCTCTGATAAATTGTCAATGTAATTGTAGTTTCCATTGCCCTTGTTAGCCAGTTGCTCTAGAGTAGCATCATGTAGATTTCCTGTTCCGAAACCCATTATTGAGAGAAAGATTCCTGATTCCCGTTTTTTCTCAATCAGTTTTATCAACTCATCTCGATTAGTAATTCCTACATTAAAATCTCCATCCGTGCACAGAATTACTCTGTTGTTTCCATTCTTAACAAAGTGTTCTTGTCCCTTTTTATAAGCCAGTTCTATTCCCGCGCCTCCAGCGGTAGATCCACCTGCATTTAAATTTTCTAGAGCAGCAAAGATTTTATCTTGATCTTTCACCTTGGTAGGAGGCAATGCAAGACCACTGGCACCAGCATACACTACAATAGAGATCTTGTCTTCATCATTTAATTCATTCACCAACATTTTTAACGACCGTTTCACCAAAGGAAGTTTGTTAGGGTCGCTCATTGAGCCAGATACATCGATAAGAAAAACGAGGTTTTGTCGAGAAATTTCTTCCATTTCAATTTCATCGGCTTTGAGCCCAATTTTTAAAAGGAAATTGTCTTCATTCCAAGGGCATGAAGACATTTCTGTATGGATGTCCACGGGATGTTCATTGGCCAATTTCGGGTAGTCATACTGAAAGTAATTGATGAACTCTTCAATTCGCACAGCATCTGCTGGAGGTAGGGTGCCATCACGCAAGAATCTGCGCGTATTTGCATAAGCGGCACCATCTACATCTATTGAGAAAGTAGATAGTGGATTGGCATGTGAGGCTTCGAATTCATTTTCTTCAATCGGTATGTATTCTTCATTGTAGTATCCGTATTGTTGAGAGCGGTAGCTATACACACGTTGCGGATCAGGATATTCGTTTCTTTTTCTCTTTGTTTTTTGTGGTTTATGAGTTCCAGTGATTGATTCTGGAACACCATCATAATCGCCATCACGAATTTTTACGCCATCTATAAATACTTGATTGTTTCCTGAACGCGCTCCTCTTATTCTCAATTCACCTTTGTCTTGAACCTGAATACCAGGAGTGAGCGCGGCTATGTTCTGCTTGTTGCGTTTAAACTTTGCCTTTCTTTTATGTGTAACAATTTCAATGCTTTCCAGCACCTGTTCAGACGTAGACATTTCTGCTTTGTAAACCACAGTTTGTCCACCACTTACCACAATTTTTTTAATCATAAGGTCTTCGTAACCCATCGATGAAATCTTTATTGAATAGGTTCCTGGATCAACAGGAGCGAAAAGCGCTTTGCCATCAAAATCACTCACCGCATTATCAATTAGTAATTCCTCAGCGTACAACAGTACTGTACAAAATGGGATGGGTTCTTTCGAGGCTTTATCGGTAATCAACAATTTGATTTGTCCCGGTAAGGGTTGTGCACCGCTTAAAAACGGCAAGGAAATAAGAAGAAGTAAAACATATCTTTTCATAGCAGTTCATTTTTAAGTTAAAAGATATGTTGGCCAACATGTAGAGTCTCTGTTTAAATAACGATGCCATTGATCTAAATGGTTGGAAACAGCCTCTAAATTTTAGGAAAGCCCTATTCTCAAAGGCTGTAAGAAGAATAATTGCGCGACAATTGTCATTATTTTAGGTAACGAGTGATTAAATTTTTGTTGACAAAAGGCATTTTATACTCTCGAAATAATCAGTAACTTCTAGCCTCATTTTTTAAAGGTGTAATGGATATGTCTGATTTTCAATTAGTAGAGAAGGAGTGGATTCAGGATAGTTCTTTTCCGCAGAAGGATGTTCTTTCCTCTTCTCAAGAAAAACAAAAGCTTGCCCAAAAAATACACCGCGCCACTAGCCTTGGAAACATAGAAAATCACAAAGTGTTTATTCTATTTGAAGATGGCAAAGGGTTAAAAAAGGTGTTTACAACCATTTGGGCTCAAACCCGTGAAAAAATTGTTTTGAAAAGAGGGTTGTCAATTCCTGTGAACAGGATTTATGACATTCGTTTTTCATAACTTTTACCCATGAGAAAGAACATTTTAGTTTTAGGCGCTTTGCTGATGCTTTGGGGATGCTCTTCTTCTGAACAAGAGGTTGTAGAAGAATGTATTGAAACCCCCAATGACGACTGTATTTGTACAATGAATTACGATCCGGTTTGTGGTTGTAATAATGTAACCTATTCTAATGCCTGTCAAGCAGAATGCGTTGGTATTGATGATTATACACCCGGTGAATGTGAGGTAAAAGCCAACAAAAATTAAGTTTTATTTTCCTAATTGGTTTGAGAAAATACCTTTGCCGCAAATAGGATTAAAACGATGAGATATTTTATTGTTGCCGGCAACTGGAAAATGAACAAAACGGTTGATGAAGCCGTAGCGCTTGTTGAAGAACTCAACCAAAAATTAACCCCTGAACTTCAAGGAGAAGCAAATGTAATTGTAGCTCCACCTTACGTGGTATTACCACAGGTGATTTCATCCTTATGGGAAAATTCTAATATTTCTGTTGCAGCTCAGAACTGTCATCAAAATGAAAGTGGTGCATACACCGGTGAGGTTTCTGCTCAAATGTTAAAAGCTATAGAGGCAGATGCAGTGATCATAGGTCATTCTGAACGTAGAGAGTACTTTAAAGAATCGAATGCAGATATTGCTGCAAAAGTAGACGCTGCAATTGCCAATGAACTTGTTCCAATATTTTGTTGTGGAGAGGTCCTTGAAGAAAGAAAAGCAGGTGAGCATTTCAATGTGATTAAAACGCAGATTGAAGAAAGTCTCTTTCACTTAACCGAAGGTGCATTCAGTAAAGTAGTTGTTGCTTATGAGCCTGTATGGGCCATTGGTACCGGTGAAACAGCCACTCCTGAGCAAGCACAAGAAATTCATGCTTTCATTAGAGGTATAATTGCGGAGCAATACAACCAACAAATTGCGGATGATACGAGCATTTTATATGGTGGAAGTTGTAAGCCTGGTAACGCCAAAGATCTTTTTGCAAATCCAGATGTAGATGGTGGTTTGATAGGCGGAGCATCACTAAAAGCAGACGATTTCATTGCGATTGTTGAAGCTTTGAAAGTGAAGTCATGAATTACTTTAAGCTCTCGTTTTCCTTAGATCCAATTGAGCCCTTTAGAGACATACTAATTGCTCAGTTGGGAGACCTTCAATTTGAGTCTTTTGTTGAAACAGAAACGGGGTTTGACGCTTATATAGCTCAAGACCTTTGGTCTGACGATTGGAACCTCAATGAAGTGGATAGATTTCCTGATGTTCAAGTGAGTTATTCTAAGGAATTGGTTCAAGACCAAAATTGGAATGAAGAATGGGAGAAGAACTTTGACCCTATCCTCATCGGAGATGAATGCTACATTCGAGCGACTTTCCATGAGGCTATGCCACAATTTCCATATGAGATCGTCATAACCCCTAAAATGAGTTTTGGAACCGGTCATCATCAAACTACAACGATGATGGTTCAGTTAGCATTAGAAATGGGTTTTGATGCTAAAGATGTGCTAGACATGGGAGCAGGTACAGCAGTGTTGGCCATTTTAGCTGGAATGAAAGGTGCCAAGGATATAACGGCCATAGATATTGATGAATGGGCCTTTGAAAATGCCAAAGAAAATGTAGCCATGAATGGCTATGAAAAAATAAAGGTCTTCTTAGGTGGCGCTGAGGTGCTGGGAAATGAAAACTATGACATCATTTTTGCGAACATCAATAGAAACATTTTACTAGAAGATATACCCGCTTATACCCAAGTGTTAAACACTAGAGGAAAGCTTTTACTCAGTGGATTTTATCAAGAAGATATTCCATTGATTCAAGATAAATGTGCCTCGGTTGGATTAAAATTGGAGAAATCGAAAAATATTGACAACTGGGCAGCGTTACAATTCGAAAACTAAAACATTAAAGTGCTAATGCGCAGATTTTTACCTCTTCTGTTTCTTACGTTGAGTCTTTCGGCTTTTGGTCAGAAAATTAAAAAGTTCAGCAAAGAACCGGTGGCCTACATTCAAGAGCTAAATGCTTTTTTGACTAAAGACCTGGACAACAAAAGAGGTGAAGCCTTATATCTACAATTTTCTCCTTTATGGAATGATGGCACCTTTACCCCAGAGCAGCAAGGGCAAATCATCAACATCAGTAACAACTTGCAAAAGAAGAGAGTAGTAGATATTGATAGTTGGGAATACCTCATTCAATCTATCGTGCAGGTGGTAACTGCAGAAGATGAAAAAATTGTTGAACCCTGGATCAAGTATCTGGAGGGGTACACACGAAAATCTAAAAGCGGGGGAATCAAGAATTACTTGGCTGTTGTTTTTGAAGTTCTGATAAATCAACAATTTATCTCGAACCAAAATGTTACATGGCGTGTTGATGGAGATGATTACCAAATAGATTTTGATAAAGAACTTCTTGTGCGGATCAACGAAGCGGACCTTTGGGGTTTTTACAAAGATGATAGCACGCTGATTGAGCAAACATCAGGAGTATACAAACCAGCGAGTACGGCTTTTTCTGGCAACGAAGGAAATTTATATTGGTACAGAGCAGGTTTAAATGCCGATTCCGCGAAAGCTGAACTTTCATCGTATAACATTGACATTAGTAAAGTGCAGTTTGAAGCAGATTCTGTGTTAATGCAGACCTATTTGTTTGAAGAACCAGTTTTAGGTCGACTAGAAGAGCGACTTACCACCAAGAATAAACCGAATAATGCCACCTTTCCAAGGTTTTTCTCTTATGAGTCAAACATCAGACGCAAGGACTTCTATCCAGATGTAGATTTTATTGGTGGGTTCTCAGCCATTGGTCCTAATTTCTACGCTTCTGGTGTTGAAGGAGCACCAGCATCCATGATCTTTAAATACAATGGAAGCCCATTGATCGCCACAAAATCAAAAAGGTATTTACTTAAAGAGAAATTAGTTACGTCTAAAGAGGTTGAGGTGAAATTGGCTCTCGAAGGAGATTCTTTGTTTCACCCCAAAGTGGGTCTGAAATATAGCCCTGGTAACGGGGTTTTGGTTTTTAACCGAGAAAATAAAGGAGTTTCTCAAGCGCCTTTTATCAATACCTATCACGACCTAGATATGTTTTTCGAGACCATGACCTGGGTTCGTGGTCAACCTAAAGTGCAAATAAGTAACTTGAACTTAGGGGCGGTATCACCCGTAATTTTGGAGTCTCAAGAGTACTTTAGATATCAGCGATTTGAGCAGATCCAAGGGTTAAATGATATGAACCCCTTATTCAATATTGCTCAGGCCTCTGAAGTCTACGGAAGAAGAACATTAACCTTAGACGAAATAGCTGGTGAGTTAAGAATGGGTAAACAGAATGCGCACCGCTTTATGCTCGAAATGACTGTTCAGGGGTTTGTGTATTACAATCAGGCGAAAGAAGAAATTACCATTAAGGATAAGGTTTTTAATTATTTGAACAACATCAACGAGAAGCGTGATTATGATGTAATTCGATTCGTTTCTGGGTTGAAATCTGGTGCAAATGCAAGTATAAGCTTAGAGAATTACGACATGGAAGTGCGAGGGGTAAATGCCATAGCTCTTTCAGATTCTCAAAAGGTGGCACTCTTCCCTTATGGAAGAAAGATTACCGTACATGAAGGTTTGAACTTTGACTTTGATGGACGTATTTCTGCGGGACGTTTTTCATTCTGGGGAACGCAATTCTATTTTGATTACAATCTGTTCCAAATCAATATGGCAACTATTGACTCTATGCGATTTAAAGTAGAGTCTTTCACCACCGATATCAACGGGAATAGAGAGTTGGTTGATGTGCGAAATACCCTTGAAAACATTAACGGGGAATTGCTGATTGATAAGCCCAACAATAAATCAGGTAAAGTACAGTATACTGATTACCCCATATTTAGAAGTGGTCGAGAAAGTTATGTTTACTACGATCGGAGAACTACGCATGGCGGAGTTTATGACCGGGAAGAGTTTTACGTAGAATTAGAACCTTTTGAGATTGACTCTTTGGACAACACTTCTACTCAAGGATTGAAATTTAAAGGAACGCTCTTTAGTGCAGGGATCTTTCCAGATATAACTGAAGATCTTTTAGTACAAGAAGATTACTCGCTTGGTTTCAAGACTGCAACTCCAGAAGGCGGCTATCCAGCTTATGCTGGCAAAGGTAACTATGAAGGAAGCTTATCTTTGAGTTTGGAAGGATTTAGGGGAGATGGAGATATTGATTATATCACTTCTAATGCAAAATCAGAAGAGTTTTTATTCTTTCCAGACAGTACCAACGGGGTGGCCTACGAATATGTGATTGAAGAACAGCAAGGTGGCGCGGATTACCCACCCGTGTTGGGAAGCAATGTTTGGGTGAATTGGCAGCCCAAGAACGATGTATTCTATGCGTCAAGTTTAGAAACTCCATTCGACATGTATGGCGATATTGGTATGCGCACCACAGGAAAGTTAGCCTACGGTCCTGAGCGACTTGGAGGGGATACGAAGTCGGAGTTTTTAGATGCCGAGGCTGTTTCTGAAGATTTCCATTATAAAAATCGTGAGTTTAGTTCCGATACACTTGCCATTAAGATTCGGGCAAATTCAGAAGCTCCATGGGGATTCCAGTTGGCTGATGCACATGGCTTTGTGAATTTCGATCAAGAGAAAGGAGAATTTACACGTAATGATACCGCAGGATATTTAGAATTCCCGATCAACCAATACATAGGCTATATGGACTTTGCGGAATGGTTCATTCCAGAGAAAGCCATAGAAGTGAAGAAGTTAGGAGGCGCTGCGCAATCACATATGGTGTCTGTTAACCGCGATCAGGATTCATTGCAGTTTAATGCAGGATCGGCTAAGTTCTCGTTGGTAGAAAGTCTATTGGAGTCATTTGATGTTCCGCATATAGATGTTGCAGATGCTCGAGTCTTCCCGGATAGTGGTTACGTGGCTATTGATCCCAAAGCGCAAATGCGCGTATTGGAAAAAGCGGAACTGTTAGCCAGTCGTGATAACAAATACCATAAATTCTATGATGCCTCATTACATGTGAAAAAACGTGGTAAGTATTTCGGTACGGGGTATTATGACTATGTAGATGAAGACGAAACTTCTTGGCCGCTCTACTTTGAGGATATTAAGGTGGATACAGGTGGAACTACCATTGGATTTGCCAATGTCAAACAAGAAGATGAATTCTATCTGAGTTCCTTCTTTGGGTATTACGGTAAGGTGGAGCTCAATGCCGAAAACCAGTTCATGAATTTTGATGGATATACCTTGATTCAGCAAGCTTGTGATAATATCAAGACCACCTGGTTTAAGTTTGAATCGGAGATCGATCCGAATAATATCGTGGTGGTCTTACCTGAAGACAATCCATCTACACGAGCAGATGATCTGTTGAATGGTATCTACATTGCACCCGATTCTACCAGTGGATTCTCTGCATTCTTGACACGAGACCGTTCGTTAGCAGGGCAAGAGTTGATTTCTGCAACTGGCGTATTGTTTTACGATAAAGAAAAAACTTCGTATATCGTCACAACCGAAGAGCTTTTAGAAGACCCAACGGCCAATGGTAATTATGTAGTGCTAGACAATGAGGAATGTATTACCATGGGGCATGGTAAGTTGAGCTATAGTCCTAAAATGGGGCAGGTAGACCTGAGTTCTTATGGTATCGTTACCCATGATTTGTATTCGGATGAGATCAGTATGGACATTGTGTTGAATTTCAATTTCCACTTTGATGAAAAGACCCTAGAATCTATGGCCGATGCAATTTTGAATGCAGATGGCGGTAAAGGGGCAGACCTGAACAGAGAGGCTTATAAAGTCGCTATCAACAATATGTTAGAAGGTAAAGAGAAAGCCAAGTTTAATGAGCAAATGAGCTTGTATGGTTTCCCAGATAAATTGCCTAAATCATTGCAGAATTCCATTTCTTTCTCAGACTTGACCCTATTCTGGAATCCTGAAACCAGCTCTTTTGTAAGCGATGGTGGAATTGGTGTGGGAAGCATCTTGGATGTGCCAATCAATAGAAAGGTAGATGGAATTGTAGAGATCATTAAAAAGTCTCGTGGGGATGAGATCTACATCTATTTAGAGATGGATGGTGGAGAGTATTACTTCATTCAATACAAGCGTAACCAGCTGCAATTCTACACCAGCAACAAAGAGTTAATGACTACGTTCAGAGAGGTGGATCCGAAAAAACGATCGTTGCCAGCAAAAGATGGCAAGCCACCGTATCGTTACAATCCGGGGACAAAAGGAAAAGCGACACTCTTCTTAAACAAGTTTGAATAACTTTGCAAAATATTTTTTTGACAACGTGGATACTGAAGTATTAATAAAGGAACAATTAAAAGAGCAGCTGAAAGATCTGAACGAGATCATCTTGTTCAATGACGATGTAAACACTTTTGATTGGGTGATAGAAAGTTTAGTGGAGATCTGTGATCATGATCCTTTACAAGCTGAACAATGCGCGGTAATTGTACACTACAAAGGTAAATGTGGAGTCAAGACCGGAGAATATCACGAGTTAGAACCTATGTGTTCTGCCTTGCTAGAAAGAGGTTTAAGCGCAGAAATAGCCTAAAATTATAGACCGTAAAAAATGTTTGCAGGTGTAAGAAAGCATCTTATATTTGCAGCCGCTTTTGAAAAGCAATAACGGCTCCGTAGCATAACTGAATAGTGCACTTGATTACGGCTCAAGAGGTTCCAGGTTTGAATCCTGGCGGAGTCACGAAGAAAGAAAACCCAGATAGAAATATCTGGGTTTTTTATTTTTCAGAGTCTGAAGCTTGCTTTGAGATTCTGGAAAATAAAAAACTAAGACTGCATGAGCAGTCAGGGTTTTCTTTCGGAATTCTGATGTATTCAGGAAAGCCGAAGGCAATCCTGGCGGAGTCACGAAGAGAAAACCCCGAGTGAAAGCTTGGGGTTTTTTATTTCCATATTATCATGTATTTCTTGGTGTTTGTTCCAAAAATGAAAAACTACACCGTCAAAAGCAAATCACTTATGGTACTAAGTACAAAAAACTGTTGTTTTCAACATATTGAGAGAGAGGGGGATAGGGTTTTGATGGCGAAAAGAGTAGAAAAAAAGTAAAAAAAGTATGCTCACATTAAAATCCCGCCTTATATTTGTATCGCTTCTATTCAGAAGCACTTAGGTTTATTGGTTTGGTGTGAGGCTCGGGGTGGTTCCCGAGCCTTTTTTTATTCCAAATCGGGTATACCCTGATCTTCTTTCGGTACAAACCTTCCCACTTCTCCTTTACGGATGGCCGAAATCATAAAGCCATTTAAAAATGCTATAGGACCAGAAACTCCATTGATCGATTTTATATGATTCTCAATAACATTGGCCTTTTCCACTTCTGGTTCTCCTGAATACAGGTCATTCAGGTTTTTCTTTGTGGTTTGCATTCGTTCGTGAATCATGGTGTATTGCTGTCTTGCTCGTATGCCAAACGTGGTAGGGATTAAGAAAAAGTATTTGGGATAGTCTGATTCATATTGAGCTTGAAGACTTTTGTATTTGCCCCATTCACTTTCATCCATAAGCGCAATGCTATCTAAGTTCTGTTCGTTGCGTACCGCCTCTCTGTATTCATGTAAAGCACTGAACATGGCGGTGACCAGATCGTAATGATGATTGAGTACATCCTTATACACCAATTTGGCATCGTCAATTTCTTCCTCTAAAACACGTTTTTCTTCTTGTTTGGTCCAATAGATATGCTGCAGCCATCCGCCCATGACTCCGGTAAACAAGAAGGTGATGAACAGCATTACAATCTGGTTGTATTTACCAAACATCTTTTTTTCTTCGGCCATAATTTGTTGGGTTTAGTTTTAGCTAAGATGCTAATTTTCAAATTATAGGTTGATCCAATTGTACTGCATGTTCAGAAACAGAAAGGTGTTTCCCATGGCATGAGCGAGAATAAGAGGCCATAATTTTTGTGTTTTGAAATAATAGATCGAGAATAAAATACCCATAGTCAGCAGCATAGGAGCATTTGCCCAGCCTTGGTAAGTGTGGTATGAAAATCGAATAAGACTACTAAAAACAACGAATGCTAGGGCACCCAATTTGTGTATTCGAAAATGAAGGTAACCCAATAGGAAAAACTCTTCATATATGGAATTGAGAACTATAAGTGATGCTAAAGGCAGAAGAGAAGCAGAGAGGGTAAATGTTGTATTAATGGGAATAGCAAATGGTGTTTGAGACCAAAGCCAATTTCCAAACTCACCGATTAATAATCGCAGAACAACCAAACCCAAACCAATCCATATCATGTTCCATTGAAATGACCAGGGAAATTGTTT
>JAOARK010000112.1 GCA_025210575.1 Schleiferiaceae bacterium | reverse complement strand
GTTATGGAGGGATTTACCGTTTAACGCTTAATGGCGGAACGAGGTCTACCATTATCGCTAAATGTATCGACTTGGAACAAAAAGGAGATCATCCTCGTGGATGGGCTACATCGCTATCTCATCAGCGAAAGCTGAAGTCTTATGAAGTAGAAGACGAATGGTATAATGGATATGCGCATGTTTTGAGTAAAAATTCAAAAGTGGCGCAATTGCTTTATGTCGAAAAAAGAGAAGGAACCCAATTGTTAGTCCTTGAAGATTTGAGTATAAAGTATCCTAAACTAAAATCGAGGTGTACCTTAAAAGAGGTCTTTTTGGTAGTGGATTGGTTGGCGAATTTTCATGCTCAATTCTTAGGAGTGCAACCAGAAGGCTTGTGGGAAATAGGTACCTATTGGCATTTGGGTACTCGACCCGATGAATGGCAGGTGATGAAGGATTCACGACTTAAACGAAATGCTCAAGCAATAGATCAAGCATTAAACAATGCACAATTCAAGACTATAGTGCATGGTGATGCCAAGGTGGCCAATTTTTGTTTTGCAAATTCTGCTGTTGCCGCTGTGGATTTTCAATATGTAGGAGGAGGTGTGGGTGTAAAAGACCTCGCCTATTTTATGGGAAGCTGCCTTGATGAAGAGGAATGCGCTCTGTATGAAGAGGAGATCTTAAAACACTATTTCGCCTGCTTGTTAAAAGCAGTAGGTCTATCGAATAAGGATAAACAGGAGCTGGAAAAAGAGTGGCGCAAATTGTATGTGTTTGCTTGGGCTGACTTTAATCGTTTTCTTTTAGGATGGCTGCCCACACATCAAAAATTGCACGGGTTTGCTTTAGCGAAGAACGAACCGTGTCTTTCTCTACTGGATTAAATAGGCAATTGATTTGTTGTAGTCTATACGTCTCTGTAAAATTTTAAGCACTCTGGCATCGTTATTGATTTTTAGTGGTCAACATTAATTGAACCCGAGAATACCATCCATCTATGATGCTCAAGAACTACTTTTCTCTAGGCTGCTTTTGGCTGTCGTTTATTTTTCTAATGCCACAAGTCAAGGCTCAATCGTTTCAGCAAACGTATCCGGAATCTTTTCGCCAGGCAGTTGACTATTGCGAGACGATTAATACTCCATTACAAAAAGTAGCCTCTAAATATGCGCTCAAGTCTGAAGAGTTAATACCCATAGTTTTTCCCGAATGTGCACGCTATCGACTCTTTCAAGATCAAATAGAAACAACGGCATTACAGGTTTTATACATCAATTTTGGCGAAGCTTATGCCGATTTCTCTATAGGTCATTTCCAAATGAAGCCTTCTTTTATTGAACAATTAGAGGAATTTGTTTCCAGTCATGAAGAGATGCAAGGTTTTGGTTTTATAGCCAACTATGAAGGCTTTGAGGATCCTCAAGAAGTAAGACGAAAACGCTTGCGCAGAATGGTAGAAGAGCAGTGGCAATTGGAATACCTCTGTTGTGTGTTTAAAGCTTTAGAGCTCATCCATCAAGAGGAATCATTCGATACAGAAAATGATCGTCTTCTGTTTTTTGCTACCGCCTACAATTGCGGGTTTTTATCCAACCAGCAGCGTGTAAAAAGTTGGATGCAGCGCAGTTATTTCCCTGAAGGTGAAGAAAACGAAAGGAGCTTTTCTTACCACCAAGTGAGTCATGAATACTTAAAGCTTAAGAAATGAGAGAGTTATTAGTATTGGTTCTTTCCTTGATTGTAGTAAGCTTAAGTCTAGCTCAAGAATCTAGACATGCTAAAAAGGTGTTGTATACGCTAAAAGAGGGGGAGGTTTTGCGTCATAACGAAATGAACTTACTCTTCAATAATGGAGTAAATGCAGTTTTATTAATTGATTTTACAACAAATGGTAGGGTAGATTCTACAAAAGTAATTATTGGTGATAGCATGTACATGGCTCGTGAGGGTTTTTGGCCAAGCTTGAGTGGATTGTATAATTTTTACGCAGATCAGGATAGATTCACTTTGGATATTTTCCGGAATACAATAGTAAAAGTTCCCAATGGTTTTATAGAATCAGTCTACGGATCGAACTGGTATCCTCTTTCAAGGGCAGTACGTCTTGCTAAACAAAAAGGTGATGGTTATGAAAACTTTGTAAGTTACCCCGATGGATCTATTTATGGGCCCTATGAAGAAGTAAAAATTGTAACTCAAAAGGACAATTCTGTTCCGCGTAGATATTCATCTCACCGACTGCGTACTTATGACGTTAAAGATGCAGGTACAATTGATACTATACCTGGGACCAAGAAGATATTTAAACAATTTCGGTATAGAACAAAAGAGGGGTATTTCTTTTTTAATAACGGAGAAATCTATGGTCCCGTAGAAAATGAATTCAATATAACATTCCAGGATACCAACTGGTTAATTCGTGAAACTTTCCATGAACGAACGGGAAATTTCTCAGAGTGGTATTATAACTACTATACCTCTTTCGGAGATAGCCTATTGCGTACAAAAAGTTCCATCTGTTTGCATAAAGATGGAAAATGGTCTTGGTTTGAAAAAGCAACGGATACGAAGTACATCTATCAAAATCCGGAAAAGAGATATGCCGCTGGCGACCCACCTATGTACTACTATTATCTATCAGACGGAAATAAATTTGGTCCACTGTTTCATCCAGGGATTGTCTACCGTGATGGTAATGTTCGTGTTCAACATTGGCCTTGTAAACTATACCCATCAAAAAATAAGGATACAGTTGCTGTTAAGGTGATTTACAAGAACAAAGGCTTTGATATTGTTGAAGGTAGGAAACGTAGACCCGTACTTGTAAAGGGAAGGTATGAAGAAAGAGGTGGTATAGAGCTCGTTATTGGAAACTATATACCAAATGTATATGTCAATCAAAAAAAGGTAGGTTCAAGATACTATGGTAGAGCAGGTTTTATCGGGAATTCAACGGATTGGTACACCACTTGGAAGACAAAGAAAGGGGGCTACATGGTAAAATTGAGCAATGGAAGAGAATTTCGCATGTCACAAGAATTCAGCGCTGGTTGGATTACCGGACACAATGCCTCTGTTTACGTGAATCAATATCACGACTCTACGTTTACTAAAACTTACTTGTACTTAAGCGTTCTGGATAGTGTCATTGAATTTAATGAATACAACCGAAATAGAAGTTTACTAAGTAAGAATGGAAGGCATTTCGCCATTTTTAATTCAAAAACGCTTCGAGCTTCTATTGATGGGAAAGAATTTAACGAGGGATTCGGTTTGTGTTACCGCAAAGAAGAAGATGCATTTTTCTGGGTTTCAGTGGAAGGAAACAATATCATACTTAACCAATACAACTGCAGTGATGAATAAACTCCAAGCACTTTTTACACTTTTCTTTATTGCCATCGGGTGGATGGGCTATGGG
>JAOARK010000111.1 GCA_025210575.1 Schleiferiaceae bacterium | reverse complement strand
CATGTTGACAGATAGTGGCGGCTATCAGGTTTATTCATTGGGAGACATGCGTAAGATCACCGAAGAAGGTGTCACCTTCAAATCTCACATTGATGGTTCTAAACATGTTTTTACTCCAGAGAACGTGATGGATATTCAACGCCAAATAGGCGCAGACATCATGATGGCTTTTGACGAATGTACTCCTTATCCATGCGATTTAAAATATGCTACCGATTCAATGCACATGACGCATCGTTGGTTAGAGCGTTGCTTGAAAAGGTTCAATGAAACTCCCGACATATATGGGCATAAGCAACATTTGTTTCCAATTGTTCAAGGTTCGGTTTACCCTGAATTAAGAAAACAAAGTGCTGAATACATAGCAAGCAAAGGAGCTGAAGGAAATGCCATTGGAGGGTTGAGTGTTGGAGAACCTGCTGAGGAAATGTACGCTATGTCTGATCTGGTTTGTTCCATATTACCAGAAGACAAACCACGATACCTAATGGGTGTTGGTACACCTGCGAACATTCTTGAAAACATTGCTTTGGGTGTTGATATGTTTGATTGTGTAATGCCTACTCGAAATGGAAGAAACGGAATGATCTTTACTTCAGAGGGAATTATCAACATCAAGAATAAAAAGTGGGAAGACGACTTTTCTCCCTTAGACCCTAACAGTGAAGCCTATGTAGATCAGACTTATAGCAAAGCCTACATCCGTCACTTATTTGCAGCCAACGAATTTCTAGGGCGTCAGATAGCATCCATACACAACTTGTCATTTTATCTATGGTTAGTTGGAGAGGCACGCAAGAATATTATAGAAGGAACGTTTAGTAGCTGGAAGACCAAAATGGTTGAAAAGGTTCAAATCCGCTTATAGCAGAGTGAGGATAATAGACAGATACATACTCGGTAAATTCTTAGGCACCTTCTTTTTCATGATGCTCATTATCATGTCTATTGCGGTGATTTTTGATATTACTGAAAAGGTAGAAGATTTTCAAAAGGTGTCGTCTATTAACGAAATTATCTTTGATTACTACCTCAACTTTGTGGCGTTTTATGGCAACATGTTCAGTGCTATGATCGTGTTTATTTCCACCATCTTGTTTACCAGTAAAATGTCTAGCAACACTGAAATCGTGGCTTCGTTAACTGGTGGTGTAAGCTACAAACGACTGATGCTTCCTTTCTTTATTGGAGCCACAATTATTTTCACTTTATCCTTCGTAGCCAATCATTACATCATACCTACTACCAATATTAAACGTCTACAATTTGAAAACGCCTACGTAGGTGCAGGTAGAAAGCTGGCCGATAACCAAAATATTCATAGACAAGTAGCCCCTGGCGAATTGGTCTACTTTGAGAATTTCAGCCCTACTCGTAAAACCGGCTACAATTTCAGCTATGAAAAATTTACAGAAGACCTGGAATTAAGATACAAGCTTACTGGAAATTACATCAGATTTGACACAGCAACCGACTCTTGGAAAATTGACCAATGGGTACTGCGCACAATAGATGAAAACGGGGCAGAGACAATTTCTCGCGGAAGAAGAAAAGACACAACATTTGTGTTTGGACCTGATGAACTAGTACCAAAACTTTTTTCGAGTGCAATGATGATAACCCCTGTACTTAAAGATTTTATTAAGGCTGAAAAACAACGAGGTTCATCTAAGCTCAACACCTACTATATAGAATTGCATAAGCGTACTTCATGGCCTTTCGCCACCTATGTACTCATTTTAATTGCCGTATCGCTCAGCACAAAAAAATCCAGAGGGGGCCTAGGAATCAATATGGCCATTGGATTGTTTATTTGTCTGATCTACGTCTTTCTCATGCAGATTTCATCCACATTTGGATCCGTTGGTCAAATGTCTCCCTTTCTAGCGGTTTGGTTTCCAAATATTTTCTTCTTCTTTATAGGTGTATATCTGTATTGGAGAGCTCCAAAATAATTAGACAACCTAAGTTTTTGTTTCTTTATCAAGATTAACCATGGGTTATGAAGAATAGTTATTTACGTCTTCACTTTGTTGTTTTTATCTGGGGGTTTACTGCCATACTTGGCGATTTAATTTCCCTTGAAGCAATCCCTTTAGTATGGAACCGAATGGGAATAGCTGTAGCAGTTCTATTTCTGTATGTACTCATTAAAAAGGTTAATCTAAAAATCTCCATAAAAAACCTCGGGTTGTTTACCCTGGCTGGAATGGTGATTGCAGCCCATTGGATTACATTTTTCCATGCGATCAAAATCTCCAATGTTTCAGTTACACTCGCCTGCATGGGCTCTGGAGCATTTTTCACATCGCTATTAGAACCTTTGTTTTTAAAGAAGAAGTTCGTCCCTTACGAATTGGTACTAGGATTAATGGTTGTAATCGGAATCGCTACTATTTTTCAAGTGGAATCACAATACAAATGGGGAATATTAACCGCATTGACCAGTGCTTTTCTCAGTGCTTTGTTTTCTGTTATAAACGGATTGGCAGTACGAACAAACTCGCCAACCGTAATCACTACATATGAGCTTTTGGGAGGTTGGCTTGCCATTTTTGTTTTCATCATTCTCAATGGTAGTTTTACTCAAGAAATACTTCCCACCCAAGGTAACGACATCTACTACATTCTAGTTCTTGCTATTATTTGTACGGTCTATCCTTTTATCGAATCGGTGCGAATAATGAAAGACCTAAGCCCTTTTACGGTAGTATTAACCATAAATCTTGAACCGGTATACGGTATTATCATGGCCTATTTTTTACTAGGTGAAAAAGAAAAAATGACAGGAGGGTTTTACGCTGGCGCTTTAATCATACTATTTACCGTATTTGCAAATGCCTACATTAAAAAAAGAGGTATGCCATTTTTAAAGCACAGAATTGTGAAGTCTTAAACACTCTTTTTTATAATTTGCGCCCCTGTTTTACAAACGATAATCGTATGGATTACCTAGATTT
>JAOARK010000110.1 GCA_025210575.1 Schleiferiaceae bacterium | reverse complement strand
GTGCACATCAATGGTTCTACCGCCAACAACAACTTCATTCCCCCAAACTTTGTCCATAATTTCTTCGCGAGCAAAAACTTTACCTGGTTTAGAAGACAATAAAGAAATCAGCTCAAACTCTTTCCTTGGCAAGTCAATAACCGAACCATCATAGATAACTTGATACTTTTCATGATCTATGATCAATTTACCGCTTTGCAGATTGTATTCCGTATTGTTATCAGATTTTGTACCAGACCTTCTCAAAAGAGCCTTTAATCGACTCACTAAAACTTTTGGCTTAATGGGTTTTGTTATGTAATCATCGGCTCCAGCCTCAAATCCTGCAACTTGGCTGTAATCCTCTCCCCTTGCGGTTAAAAATGCAATAATCACATTACTTAACTCAGGTGTGGCTCTAATAATATCGCAAGTTTCAATGCCATCCATTCCAGGCATCATTACATCTAATAAGATCAGATCTGGCAAGTGCTGCTTCGCTAACTCTATTCCTTCGTTACCGTTTTCAGCGGTAAATACTTTATAACCTTCTTTCTTTAAATTATAGCCAACAAACTCTAAAATATCTGGTTCGTCATCAACTAAAAGTAAAGTGTAATTTGAGGGATCCATGAATTGAATTTACTATTATTTTGGCCAAATGTAATGCTAAACATATGGCATAAATCTACTTAACAATTTGGTAACACAAAGTAAATGTTCTCTTTTAATTACCCCGTTTTAGTGCAGTTTTAGGTTAGCAAATTGTATGATCTTTTGATTTTGGATTAAAATTCACTTAACACCACCCCGGTATGTTTGCCCCGAATTTTAATCACAAATAATTGAAATGAAAACTACTAAGTTTTTAGCTTTTTTAAGCATCACAGCAAGTTTAGTGTTTACCTCATGTAAAGATGAAGGAACAGGAGGCACACCAGACACAAGCACTATCTTCGACACACAAATCTTAGGAGATGAAACAATCACTACTATTACTGATAGAGGTGAAGGAATTGGAACTATGACTTTAGAAAGTACCACTACTTGGGTACTTAACGGTTTGGTTTTCGTTAATGCAGGTCAAACATTGACTGTTGAAGAAGGAACAGTAATTAAAGGTACTTCTGGTCAAGGTGAAAATGCTTCTGCATTAATCGTTGCAAGAAACGCTAAAATTATGGCTTGTGGTACTTCTGCTAACCCTATTATCTTTACTTCTGAGTCTGATCAGATTAGAAGAAAAGCTGATGATACTGGTTTTGAAAATGGTGGAAACTTACCAGCTGACGCTCGTGGTCTTTGGGGTGGCTTAATCGTGTTAGGTAATGCGATTTTGAACTCTGAGCCTGGTACTTCAGCTATCGAAGGTATTCCTACCAATGAAAAAAGAGGTTTGTATGGTGGAAATGATGATGCTGACAATAGCGGTCAACTTTGCTATATTTCTATCCGTCACGGTGGTACAGACATCGGTTCTGGTAACGAGATTAACGGTTTAACTCTTGGTGGTGTAGGTAACGCTACAAACATTAACCACGTAGAGGTTATTGCTAATGCTGATGACGGTATTGAGTGTTTCGGTGGTGTTGCGCCAATAAAGCACGCTGTTATCACAAACGTTGGTGACGATGCATTCGATTACGATGAAGGATATAGAGGTAACGTTCAATACCTTTTGATTTATCATGCTGGTGACAGAGGTGGTGAGCACGATGGTGGTACTTCTCCAGAAGATGGAACTCCATTTGCAACTCCTACTTTCGCTAACGTAACTTCAATTGGTAGAGGTGTAGCTGCTGGTAAAAGAACAATCACTTTCCGTGACAACGCAGGTGGTTTCTACTGGAACTCTATCTTCACTGAGTACGGTAAAGGAATTGACATTGAAGACTTAGGTTCTGGTGAGCACTCTTTAGCTCGTTTGAACGCTGGTGACTTGATGTTAATGCACAACTTGTTCGAGAATGTAAACGATGACATGATCGAGAACATTATTGTAGATAACAGTGATAACGATCTAAGCGCTCATCCAAACGTAGTAGGAAACTCTGTAACTCCATTAAACATGAACGGTGTACTTCCAGGAGCAATTCCTAACGCAATCTGGACTGGTTTCACAAAACAATGGTTCGATCAACCAGCTTTTAGAGGTGCATTCAACCCTGACGGTTCTGACAACTGGCACGAGGGATGGACTTTAACTGACGAAGCTACAGTAATCCAATAAAATATATAGCATACATTTTTTGAGCACCAAGGCCTCTCGGTCTTGGTGCTTTTTTAAAACATACTTGAAATGAAATATTTGTTTACAATCATCTCCCTCGCCTTTATGACAAGCCTTGCAGTTGCTCAGAAAGGAACAATAAGAGGCGTTGTTTATGACAAAGAAACAGGTGAAACCCTAATTGGTGCTGGCGTTGAAGCATTACAAAATGGTTCAAAAATAGTTGCCGCAGGAACAGATTTAGATGGAGCTTTTGAAATAAAAGTGGCTCCAGGTGCTTATACTCTTAAAACAACATATATCTCATATGCTGATCATACACTATCTAATGTAATCGTTAATGACGGTGATGTTACAGTTGTTGAGATAAGATTAGGAACAGGAGAAGAAATCCTTGATGAAATTGTTCTTGAAACTAAAGTAGAAAGGAACAATGAAACAGTTGTACTTCTCATGCAGAAGAATTCTACCAAAGTAATGGACGGAATCTCTTCTCAACAAATTAAAAGAATGGGCGACTCGGACGCGGCAGGAGCCATTAAACGTGTAACTGGTGTTACCGTAGAAGGTGGTAAATATGTAACCGTACGAGGACTAGGTGACCGATACAGCAAAACTTTATTGAACGGTGCTGATATCCCAAGTTTAGACCCAGAAAAGAATGCTGTTCAATTAGACCTTTTCCCAACCAACTTGATAGACAACATGTTGGTTTACAAAACATTTTCCCCGGATTTACCGGCCGATTTCACTGGAGGATTGATCGACCTTTCTACTAAAGATTTCCCTGAGAAAATGACCTTCCAATTTTCAGGAAGATGGGGATTTAATGACCAGGCGACTGGAAACAATAATTTTCTTACTTACAACGGAGGAAAAACAGATTGGTTAGGAATTGATGATGGTTCAAGAAATGCTCCTGCAGGTGCAAATCAATTGCCATCAGATATTGCCGGATTCGTTAATGAAATTGACAAAAACACACAAATTGTTCAGTCGTTCAACAAGGATCTAACGGCTCAAACTAAGTCACCATTCTTAAACCAGAGTTATTCTCTCTCTGTTGGTAATCAAACCAAATTAGCAGGCAAACCTCTCGGGTTTATTGTTGGACTGACTTACCAGAAAAACAATGCGTTTTATGACAATGGTAGTATTGGTCGTTATGTTTCACCAAACCCAAATCAGTTGATTCCGGACAAAGTATTGAATGACGCAAAAAGTAACGAAGATGTGCTTTGGGGAATTATGGCAAATGCTAATTATAAATTCAACACAAACAATAAAGTGGGCTTAACCTTATTGCACAATCAAGGTGGTAATAAAGTAACAAGACAATTAATTGGTCGTTGGTCTGAGAATAATGCATTTGATCCTGATGATAGATTCTACTCACAAGCACAGGATTTTGTGGAGCGTTCAATTTCTACTGCTCAGTTAAAAGGTTCTCATTACATCGAAAACTTAGGTAACGGTACAATTGACTGGGTATCGAGTTTTACTTTATCAGGTCAAAGCCAGCCCGACTTTAGATTATTTGCATACGACTGGGAAAAAGGTGTTGGATATGAAATTAAGCAACAAGCTTATCAGCCACCAGCACGTTTTTATCGTGATATGGATGAGAAAAACTTCGATACGAAGATCCATTATTCCAAACCTCTTTTTATTGGCGACAAAAAAGGAGAGTTGAAATTTGGTGGTGCCTTCTTATACAAAGACAGAGAGTTTACAGAATTCCAATATGATTACTTAGATAATCTAAAGAGTTTTGGAATGTTTGATAATGACGTTACTACAGGTGAGCAATTCATAAACCCTGACAGAATACTAACCTTTATTGATGACAAAAACATTGTTACTGGATTCAGTACTCCAGGTATGTATATGCGTTCTAACCGCCAATTAAGTAACACTTATAGAGGTCAACAAAGTGTAATAGGAGCTTATGCTATGGCTAATTTACCTATGGGTGATAAATGGAAGGCCATTTTTGGAGTTCGCTACGAGCGTACAGATATTTTCGTAGAATCAGCTAACCCTAGTGATCAACCAGGTGAAGTTGTTGCGAATGACTTCTTGCCTTCTATCAATGTTACCAACGATCTTACAGATTTAATGAAGTTGCGCTTTGGATACAACAGAACTATTGCAAGACCTACGTTTAGAGAGATGGCACCATTCTCATCTTATTTATTCGCAGGAGATTACGTTTTAGTGGGTAACCCTAACTTGGACAGAACCTTAATTGACAACTTTGACGTTCGTTGGGAATGGTATCCTGCAATAGGAGACTTTATTAGCGCAAGTGTATTCTACAAGCGTTTTGACAAGCCAATTGAAAGAAGAATTGCTCCAGAAGCAGCAAACTTAGAGGTATCATTCGTAAACGTTCCCAACGCAAATGTTGCAGGAGCAGAATTAGAAGTTCGTAAAGAGTTGCCTTTCCTTTCTAATGAGAAAAACAAAACAAGATTAGGCTTTAATGCCACCTACATTTACGCAAGAACACAAATTGACTCTGCTGAAGCGGCTACACGTAAATTGATAGACCCTAATGCTAAAGATACACGTCCAATGTATGGTCAATCTCCGTTCATTATTAATGCGTATTTAACATACATTCATGTTAAAAGTGATCTTACCTTAAACCTATCATACAACATTTGGGGTGAGCGCCTAACATTCGTATCACAAGGTCGTGTACCAGATGTATATGAGCAACCTAGACACTTATTAGATTTCACATTAGAGAAAGGATTAAACGACAAATGGAGACTCACATTCCGTGGTCAAAACTTGTTAAATCCATTATACAAGCAAACACATGACTTTAATGGTCAAGAATATATTTTCAGCCAGTTTACGGTTGGAAGAACGTACTCTATAGGGGTTAAGTACTCCTTCTAGGGTGAACCTGCAAGTATGTTTGAAAGTCCCAACCAAATGGTTGGGACTTTTTTTGTTAGCAAGGTGTTAAAACTGAATAATTAATTAATTTTCCGGTAATATAAATAGGTCTTTTACGCTTTAATTTTGAGGCCTTTAACTTATTAAATAATGAAAAAACTATTATCCATCTCCCTAACATTTGCCTGTTTCATGGCAATGGCAACAAACCATCAGGTTTCAATATCGGGTGTTTCGTTTGTTCCCAACAACTTAAGCATTACAGCTGGAGACACTGTAACGTGGACAAACAATACTGGTATTCATAACGTAAATGGTAATGCAGGAACAAATCCTGTTGCTTTTGGCAATGGTCCAGCTACAGCAAACTGGACTTATTCATTCCCTTTTACCGTACCAGGCACCTATACCTATCAATGCGATCCACATTTGAGTTTAGGGATGACTGGAACGATTACAGTGAACCCTGCGCCAACTCAACCCTGTACTGAGTTGTTCTTCTCAGAATATATCGAAGGAAGCAGCAATAACAAAGCCTTAGAAATTTACAACCCCACTTCTGGCCCAATAAACTTGGCTAACTACACTGTTTATCGTGCCAATAATGGTTCTACAACACCATCATCTTCTGGTATTCTTACACTCAGCGGAATGTTAGCTTCTGGTGACGTTTACGTGATCGGTAATGCTCAAGGAAATAGCGCCATTCTTGCAGCATCTGATACATTATCTTCTTTAACCTGGTTTAATGGGGATGATGCGCTTTGGTTGACAAACAACGTTTCTGGAGACACTGTCGATATTTTTGGAGTTATCGGGGTTGACCCAGGTTCTTCTTGGCCCGTAGGCACAGGTTCTACCCAGAATCACACTTTAGTAAGAAAGTCTACCGTTGATGCTGGAACAAAAGATTGGACCGTAAGCGCAACTCAGTGGGATGTTTACCCACAGGATACCACAATGTATTTAGGTGCTCACACCTCAGGATGTGTTGCTACACCAGTCATGCCTTGTTCAGAACTTTTCTTCTCAGAATATATTGAAGGTTCTTCAAATAATAAAGGATTTGAAATATACAATCCAACTGGTTCAACTGTGAACTTGTCTGGATATACGGTTTATCTTTCGGGTAACGGAGGTTCTTTTACCAATAGCTTTGTGTTGTTCGGATCATTAGCGTCTGGTGATGTATTTAAAATCACAACAGACCAAGCTGATCCTACCATTCAAAATCAGGCTGACACAGCATTTGGATTTCCGAGTGTGGCACACTTTAATGGAGATGACGCTTTAATACTGTTTAATGGAACAGATACAATAGATATCATCGGAACCCCAGGCATTGACCCTGGAAGCAACTGGCCAGTGGGTACAGGAAGCACTGCAAACCATACACTTGTTAGAAAGCCTGGCATTGATCATGGTATTACTATGTGGGATAGCACTATTGCAACTGCAAATTGGGATGTATATCCACAAAACACATACACTTTCTATGGCACCCATACATCAACTTGTATAAGTGGCCCAATCCCTCCAACAGTTTCATTTACCACTGCTAGTCAAACTCATCTTGAAGATGCAGGTACTCAAACGGTTTATATGACTGTAAACCCAGTTTCCGCTAACGCTGAGACAGTAAAAGTTTATGTTATGGAAGGAACAGGCATTACAAGTGGAGATTATTCACTAACACCTGCGGCAGTAATGGACACATTGACATTCAATATTCCAGCAAATGCAGATACCGTAATGTTTGACGTTAACATTATTGATGACGCTGACCAGGAAAGTACAGAAACCATCACATTTGATATCGCCATGGTATCTTCTGGTTTGACAATCGGAACGATAAGTTCTCAAGACTTTAACATTGACGACAACGATACTCCAATCCCAACCTATACCATTAGTCAGATTAATGGATTAGACGCGAACTTCGAACCAGATTCTAATGGTGTTGAGTGTAGAATTTATGCTGTTGCTGTGGGTGTAGACCTTCAGGGACCTAACTCTAGCAATGTTCAATTCACTATTTGGGATGGAGAAGGTTTCGGTTTATTCAGTTCTGCACAAACAGGTTATACCGTTACCGAAGGTGACTCTATTCGAGTAATAGGAACCATTAGCCATTTTAACGGTTTAGCACAAATAAATCCGGATTCTATCGTTCTAATTTCACAAGGACATACAGTACCAACACCAGTTGTTGTTACTCAATTAGATGAGTCAACAGAAAGTGAAGTGGTTAGAATAAATGGAGTAACGATTATTGACCCAAGTCAGTGGACAAATTCTGGTTCAGGCTTTAATGTTGACATCACAAATGGTACGGACACGTTCTCAATGCGTATTGACAATGAAGTAGATCTTTACGCGCTACCTGCACCTATTGGTGTATTCGATATCGTAGGTATTGGTGGTCAATTTGATGGATCTGTACCAAGAAATGAAGGGTATCAAATTTTACCTCGATACCAAGCGGATGTAATCTATCCTACACCACCTGCTTATGACATTCACGTTTCTGAAATCATGCCAGGTAGTGTGGATTCAAATCCTATAACCAGCCCAGATTGGTTTGAAATAACCAATTACGGCACGTCTTCTATAGACTTAACTGGATTTTCTTTTGATGATGATAGCGAAGTACCGGGTACAGCTGTATTTGGCAATGTAACCATTGCTGGGGGAGAAGCTATTGTTGTTTGGAGAGGAAACTCTGCCGATGAAGCAGCATTCTTAGGTGCTTGGAGAGCGACTTCTTCTAACCCACAAGTTATTTCTTCTGATGAGTTAACAGGATCTTTCCCAAGCTTGAGCCAAAGTGGTGATGCTGTTGTTCTTTATGACACGAGTAGCACCCCTATAGAAATATGTAACGCTGCTTACACTTCTGCTTCAGCAGGTATTAGTTTAGAGTTTGATACTGCATGTTCTTTTGCTCAAAATGCACAAGACGGAATGCGTGGTGCATATACTTCTAACAAAGGTGACGTTGGTTCTCCTGGAAATGCAAGTGCTGACATCAGTGTTACTGAAAATCAATTGAACAATGTAGCAGTTTACCCGAACCCAGCTCAGGATGTTCTTTTCATTGAACTTTCAGGAGACATTGACAATACTCAATTGGAGATTTACAATTTAACAGGCCAACAATTATTGAATGGTGAATTTAAATCGAACAATTATCAATTGGAAGTAAGCAATCTTCCTCAGGGAATGTATTTAATGAAACTCACGCGTGGTGCGAAACACACGGTGAAAAACATCGTAATTAAATAAAGATTTTGACCCGAATAAAGAGCCGCAAAAAATGCGGCTCTTTTTTTTGTAAGTAATCAAACTAAGCTACGTATAAGTAGGTGTAGTTTTATCGAGTTTATATAGTTGATTTCCCGCAGGGAACAATGAGCAAGGCCACTGGAGAGTGGCCTTTCCTTTTTCTCTATATTCAAGCAATGAATTTTTTGGCGCATATTCATCTCTCTGGTGACAACAAGGAAATTAAGATCGGTAACTTTATTGCTGACTCCGTTCGGAAAAAAGACCTTGAAAATTTCTCTCCTCAGATTCAATTGGGCATTCACCTGCATTGGGCTATAGATGAATTCACTGATCATCATCCTACAGTAAAACTCAGCAAGGAGTTACTTTACGAAGATTACCATAAATACAGTGCCGTTTTAGTTGACATCTATTACGACCACTATTTGGCGAAGAATTGGAGTAATTACTCTAATGAGGATTTGCGATTTTTTGTAAATGACTTTTACCATTTGATGAAAGAAGCTAATCCCGAATTACCACAGAACATTCAACGTATGCTTCCCTACATGGTTCGTTACGATTGGCTTTTTAACTATCAATTCATTAGCGGAATTGATCAAGTTTTAGGTGGTATGAGCAGAAGAGCTAGCTTTAAGAATTCTATGCATAAAGGAGCTCGTTCACTAGAAAAACATTATGAGGAGTTTAAAAAACACTTTGAAGAATTCTATCCTGAATTAACAGAGCACGTAGCCACAAAAAAAACAGAGTTTGAGCAAGAATTAGGACTTTAATTTACCCCAATCTTTTAGTGCATCTGCTACTACAAAGGTACTCCCGCCAATAAACAAGAGATCGTTTTCCTCCATTTGTGCCAAAGCACTTTTAATGGCCTCTATAACCGTGGTATACGCTTGGCCATGAATTCCAATTTGGGAAGCCGCTGCTTGAAGCTTTTCAATATGTAGGGCTCTAGGAATACTTGCTTGAGTAAAAAAGAATCGCGCCTGGGGAAGAATCTTGAGCACCTGTTCTACATTCTTGTCATCCACCATCCCCCAAACCATCAACAGCCTATTGAAAGTCATTGTATTCAACTGCTCAACTATCTGACTTACACCTTCCAGATTATGGCCTGTATCACAAACCACAAGAGGGGATTCTCTCAAGATCTGCCAACGCCCTAATAAGCCTGTATTCTTTACCACATTCAGCAACCCTCTTTCGATAGATTCCTCATCTACCTGAAGTTCATTTTGCGCTCTAAGAGCCACCACGGCCGTTTGAACATTCTTCTCTTGGTATTTTCCTTTTAGATCGGTTTTATAACCTGAAGATTCTTTCTGATCAGCAAAAGTGATAGGCGCATTCAGAGATTCAGCTTTAGACCTGAATTCATTGATGATTTCACTTTGTGTTTCACCAATAACAACAGGTACATTTTGCTTTATAATTCCTGCTTTTTCACCTGCAATTTCCGGTAATGTATCGCCAAGGAATTTTTGATGATCTAAACCAATATTGGTAATAACAGAAACCAGCGGTTTAACTACATTAGTAGAATCGAGTCTGCCTCCCATACCCACTTCAAGAACTACAACATCCGCCTTCAATTCTTTGAAATAACAAAAGGCTAGACCCACGGTCATCTCAAAAAAAGACAATTGCATATCAACAAAGACCTGTTGGTTTTCTTGAACAAACTTTACCACTTATTCTTCCGAAATTTCTTTGCCATTGATCTTAATGCGCTCAAGAAAATCTATAAGATGTGGGGAGGTATACAGACC
>JAOARK010000009.1 GCA_025210575.1 Schleiferiaceae bacterium | reverse complement strand
TCAATGAGCATGAATTACTCTTTTACATTTTTGTTTTTGGCACTTGGTCTCTATTCCTTTTCGCAAGAAAGACTGGATCTTGAATTACCTCATAACAAAAGAGGCTACACTCTAATTTGGAGTGAGCAGTATGCTTTTGATCACCCACCTGAGCACGTACTTAATCTAGATGCTCGTCAAGCAAAGAATTTAGACAGTCTCATAAAAAGGTTACCTGAGTTTAAAAACATTGAATCGTTAAACCTTTGGGGATTGGGGTTAGATAGCTTGCCAGACTTCTTTAAAAGTTTCCCGCATCTCAGATATATTAACATCGCTAAGAATAACTTAACCGGCATTCCTGCCTCTTTCAACACTTTAAAACATTTAAAGCGTGTAGAGCTCTCAGGAAACCCGATAGGAAAATTACCTGAAGTACTTTATCACTCAGAACTCACGCTTTTAGACATACAGGCAATTGAGTTGAAAGGCACCTTTGTCATTTCAGAGAATTGGAAAAACCTTGAATTTTTGGCCATAGCACATAATCCAATCGACAGTATTTATGGTGTTAGAAATCTTAAAAAATTAGAAACACTATATGCCACAAAGTGCAATCTCTCTTTTCTTCCTGAAGATTGGAGAGGATGCAGAAAGCTTGAAATCCTGTACATCGATTTTAATCCAATACTCGACCTCCCTAAAAGCCTGCTCCGAAGAAATAGATTGAGATACATTTTATTAGAAGGAACCCAAATACCTGATGAAACACTTTATAAGTACCGCGTAAGATTTCCAACCATTGCATTTGATGAGTGTCCTACATGTTAAAGATTGCTCAAAACATAAAACTTCCTTTGCTGGTAATGTTGATGGCCTTGATTTGCTTTAGCCTATGGACTTTTGAATTTGACAGCTTTAAACCACGTTACCTAGTATCGTTTAAGCCTATGTTCAGAGGAAGCCCATTTTTTCCATATGCATCCTTACCCACATCATTTCTATTGGGAATCACTTTAGCGAGTATTATTCAAAAACACCTTACCATCAGGCCACCCTTCTTTTTTATAAATGCACTTGCGTTTACTATTATCAATTATCTTTTTTTCAGACTATTAAAAGCCTATATCTATAATTACTTTTTAATCACCTTTATTCCTTTACCCCTATTTGGTTATATCAGCTTTAGCTTAGTGGGCTTACCTATTTACTGCTTTGCCTGCTATCTTGTGGTTAAACTGTACGAACCCATCAACCTAGGTTTTGTCCTTGCCATATTCAATTCAATTCTAGCAACAATTTTTCTAAGTCTAATTCTGGTGTTGCCCTTTAAACTCATTGGCATTAGCAATTATTTACTTCTCGAAGCAATACGATTTGGCATTCCCATACTAATCATCCATCCAGTTATGTATTACTTTGTAAACCGTTATTTTCAGAACAGAAATTAGCTTATCAGCAAAACGAAATGAAGAATCTTGATCTGCGCCATATCATTTGTATAATCCTATTTCTCGCTTCTAATTATGCGGTGATAGCTCAAGAATTATTTCTTTACAATCAAGAGGGAAATGCCGCTGCCTATTTTGACCTTCAAGATGAAGATCAAACCATTTATTTGATCAATGGTAAAGCCACTGCCTACCTATTCTTAGACAAACCTGATGACCTATTTTTAGTTTATGGCTTTAATGGCGTACACATTGGATGGTATAAAAATGGAATGCTTTTTGACAACGAAGGGTTTTTAGTGGCTTGCATTGAAGAGGCGGGGTGCAATATTACCAGAGGCGAACCTTTTATGCTTCCCTTTAAACAACTTAAACCATTCAAATCCTTTCGAGACATTCCTTCTTTTAAACCTTCGTTTATCGAAGTGTATAGCAAACGTCTACTTGGCGATTTTCTTTTAGACGGGTTGAGATAAAGCTTATTGTAATCTGTTGTTTATCTTGTTGGCAAACTAACCTTTAATGGAAACCTTGCCAAGAAAAAGAATTACATCAATAGATGCTCTGCGCGGTTTAGTTATGATCTTAATGGCACTAGATCATGTGCGCGATTATTTTCATTACGAAGCCTTTTTATTCGACCCAACAGACCTCACTCAATCTACCCCTGCTATTTTTTGGACACGTTTTGTAACTCACTTCTGCGCACCGGTTTTTGTACTACTGGCGGGCACATCCGCATTTTTAGTTGGAAAAAGAAGAAGCAAAAAAGAACTTAGTATTTGGTTAGTAAAGAGAGGTATATGGCTCATTATTGCCGAGCTCACCATCATTAAACTCGCATGGATGTTTAAACTTGATTACTCTAATGTTGTTCTTCAAGTAATTTGGGTTCTTGGCATCTGTATGCTGGTGCTGTCTGCTTACATCTATCTTCCCAAAAAAATTGGTCTAACAGTTGCGCTCCTCTTTGTTTTAGGACATAATCTATTCGACAATGTTTCCTTTGCACAGGGATCTGTAGAAAGTGGTATTTGGGCTTTCTTTCATCAAATGAATATTGTACCCATCGGAGCCAGCAATATATTCATTGGTTATCCTTTTATTCCTTGGGTATTTGTAATGCCATTGGGTTATTATTTGGGGGAACTCTACACCACAGAGTTTGACGCTGAAAAAAGACAAAAACTCCTCTTCAGGCTAGGCTTCATTTGTATCGCTGTTTTTATCGCCTTGCGAACTTTTAATCTTTATGGCGATCCGCTTCTATGGAGCCAACTATATTCTTTAGGATTGACTATTGCGTCTTTCTTTAATGTGAGCAAGTACCCACCTTCATTGTTATACTTGTGCATAACGCTTGGGCCCTCTTTCATTTTTTTAGCATTAGCTGAAAGATGGAGCAGCCCGTTGAAAGAAAAACTTGTGGTGATCGGTCGAGTCCCGATGTTTTATTACATCATACATCTTTATGTCATTCACGCAATCGCGATGATTGCAGCGATCTCCACTGGTTTTAAAGCAAGTGATATGGTTATAGACCTTTGGGTTACACTGTCTCAAGAATTACAGGGATATGGATTCTCTTTGCCTATTGTCTATGTCGTTTGGATCATTGTCGTGATAGGACTCTACCCTATCTGTGCTTGGTACAACAACTATAAAAGCAACAACAGAGATAAATGGTGGTTAAGCTATCTGTAATGGCTTAATTCTTGTGTTTTCACATAAAAACAAAGTTCCATTGAAACAGTTGGTTCCAATCCTATACAAACTACTCGTATGCTTACCCATTTTTGGATTTAGTCAATCCATCAATCTAAAAGAATGGGTGGACTCCATACCCCTCCAAGAGCAGCCTGTTCGATTTGATCTTTCTAATCTCAATCCTAACGAAAGAGTATTGACAGAAACTCAAGTTGAATTTCTTCAAATAGAGCAATTCATTACTATGAATGATAGTATTAAGTCCTCTCTTCATGTTCCTTTTCGTTTAGATCTTTCTAAAGATTACCACACTTTCATAAGTGTATATAAAGATCTTAATGGTGTTCGCCATAGCTATCTGTCTAACTATTCTTTGAATTTTGAATTGGTGGACTGGATAAAAGTCGCATACACCCAAAGGTCAAAGAGAGCAGACTATATGAATTTTAGAGTAAATCAAGGCTGGCTCTCCACAGATAGAAAACAGCAAAACCGAACATTCCATCAGACCTATATTATATCCCCTAAGGGAAAGATCAAGCCCTATCGGTCAAGAGATCTAGCAAGTTTTTTAAATGACTCTTGCATTACAGATATTAGG
>JAOARK010000109.1 GCA_025210575.1 Schleiferiaceae bacterium | reverse complement strand
CCATTTAGATCATTAAATACCTTACCAGAAATGGTGCTAAGGCTCCCTCCGCTTTGGTAGGTTTTATTGCCAACAATGGAATTATGAACCAAATCGGTTTTAGATATCACTACTAAGTTTCCATTAAATGTTTCCACCCCACCTAAGGTCTTTGGTGAATTATAAATCGGTGTCACCAAGTTGCCGTTAAACTTTGAAAAATAAGGTCCTCCAGAAAAATCTGCTGTATCTCCAGAAAAGTAAATCTCGTTATTGTATTCGGTATAACCCGTAATATGATGAGCCATTTTACCTTTGAAAAACAAGGTGTCATTCGAAACCAAATGCACATCTCCAGAATAAGAATCATTGTAAGCATAGAGGTTGTTCTGGTATGTAAATAGTTTTGCCACACCCCAAGTGGCTCCAGTACCTTGAATAAAATGAGCCACCCTATTCCAAGCGTTTCCGCTAAGCTCAAGAATTGATTTAACAATTTTACTTGAATCATCCCCAGTTACATATAGTCCATTATTAAAGACCTCTATGTCTTTAACATAATTTAAAGGTGGTAAAGTTGGAGCCACACTAAAATTTCCATTAGAGAATTTCATAATATGGCTTCCTACAGAGGAAGTGAAATTTCCACCCAAGTAAAGTTCACCACCAAAAACATCTAAAGCCCTCACCGAACCATTGAAACTTGTTGGAGCATAACCCGTCCAAGTGCCATTATCAAATTCATAAATAGCCGTACCCGACTGATTCCATCCTGAGATGTAAATTTTACTGTTAAAGGCGACCATATCGGATACATAAAAGTCATTCGCAGGCACAGGACTTGTAGTTGTCCAGGCAATACCGTTCCACTTGTAGATTACCGTAGTTGAAGATGTCCAAGTCGAATTACTCACTGAAACAGCCACATGGATTTCGTTGTTAATTTTTTTAGATACCATATCTACATGCTCAAAAGAACCCCAGTTCCCAGGCAAGCCTCCCCCTAATGGAAACCAAGTCTGAGCTTTTAAAGTATTCATTACAAAAAGTAGAACCAGTAGAGTAAAGGATTTTTGAATTAGTTTTTTCATAACGCTTAATTGTTAAAAGTTTTATAAGGTGTAAATGAGAGCCAGATTAAAGGAAAGGTCTTGGGGTTTCCATACCACCTGATCGGTTGAATAAAGATTATTGTAGTGTCCGCGGTAAGCGGGTTCAAATGCTACTGAAACTTTTGGGTTTAAGGCATACCTCAACCCAACGCGAAATTGATAACTCATTATCAGTGGATTGAAATTATCATCTCTTGATGTATTTAATTCTAAGGTTTGGTTGTTTACCAAATAACTGTTTTGATTTAGTAAGAAATTAAAACTGTTTACAAACTCTCCGTAGACAAACCATTTGTTGTTCAAAGGGTGCTCATAGAAAAGACTCACCGGTATACCCACATAGGTAAAAGAGTTATTGGCAAAAGCATTGCCACTAATGGGTGGCAAATTTCCTGTTGGAATATACCCGACAATTTGCCCTGAGGCGGAGTCAATAACCGGTATCTCGTTTTCTCGATGCGTATAGTTGTTTTGCGTCACGATCTTGCGAAATTTAAGGCCTGAACCGATCTTCAAAAAGCGATTGAATTGATAGCTCAATTCCACTCCAGCATCAAAACCCCAACCCGCTTTCAATGCATCTGCTGTTGCCAGGTCTAAATTTTTATGGGTCTTACCAGTCTCCTGATTGTATTGAATATTGGGCATGTTGTATGTTGGTCCAGCAAACACTTTTAATTTCCACCCTTTATCTGATTTTTTTGACCCCTCAAGGTTTGTTACATGCGAATTATCGTGATCATGCGCTACCAATTCATTTGAAATTTTAGGATTACCAAACTTATCGTAGCCCTTTTGATTAAGTCTAGACTCAGAAACTTGATGTGTCTGATCCTGGATATTCCCTTGAGAAGTTTGTTTTAAATTCTTGGCTATCGGTTGTGTCGCAGATCGAGGTTTTTCTTGGTTTGAAGGTGAGGCTTCATCCATTTCAAGATTTTCATTGTTTCCAGACTGTTCTACCGTTTCATTTTCATCTGAGCTATGATTCGCTGGTAACTCTGTAGGTTTAGTGGCATCAATTTCTAACTCATTCGTTACTGGATATTCAGGATTTTGAAATGAATCCTCACTTTCTGGCCATAACCAAATCGCTACCGAAGAGAACCCAATAAACAACAAAGGAACCAACCATAGAAGTACTTTTTTCCTCTTGGTTTTTGCCTGTTGATCTAACAAGGAATTCATGTCATCCCAGGCATGGTCGCTCAAGGGGGCTTCCCCACCTCTTAGCTCATTCTTTATGTCTTCCCATTCTGAACTCATGATCTTGCCAATTCTAGTTTTTCGCGTAAAGCCTTCTTGGCTTTAGTTAACTGACTGCGACTTGCACTTGCCGTTATGCCCAATTTATCCGCAACTTCTTTGTGCGTAAATCCATCGATTTCTATCATATTGAAAACCAATCGGTAGCCTTCTGGCAACTGATTTACCGCACGCAGTATAAAAGCCAAATTGTGATTGTTTTCAACCTCAGGTTGGGTGGAAAAACCGCGATGATCGAATTGCTCCTCTAACCTTATTGTTTGTTTGTATTGCCTGTTACAATCCAGACATTCGTTCACCACAATTTTCCGTATCCAACCTTCAAAGCTTCCATTGTTTTTATACTGTTTTAATTTTCCGAAGACTTTAAAAAAAGCTTTGTTCAATATTTCTTCGGCCAAGGCCTTGTCGTACAAATACCGCAGACAAACCAATTTCATAGTCGGGCCATGCTTTTCATAAAGCATCTTTTGGGCCTTTCTGTCTTGTTTAAGGCAGAGTGAAATAAGTTTCGCTTCGTTCAATTCTTTAGCAGCGCTATTTATCGGTTCTTCATGTTGAATAGACGATTGTGATGTAGTAATCGCTTCTTGAAACGGTAAATATATTTTTATGCTATTGGTTTGCGCCATCAAATTGGTAAAGGGCAGTTTTGAGTTTTTGAACTAACCATATGTGGATATGTTCTCTGACCTTAGAGGTAAGACGAGTAGAATTTGATAAACGCTTCTTTGGGGCATAAAAAAAGCAACCCGGGGGTTGCTTTTTTGTTTTTGATAACTATTCTCAATATTGCATCTTCATCTCAATACTTTGCTGAGGCTTGTTCAATTGAAAAACGGACTCCTCCCATTTAGGAGCTCGCATCACTACTTTATAGTTTCTAGAAAAACAAAACCCTTCTTTGGGAAAACCCACCCAGTTGGTTTCCATCTCTCCATCTTCATTCTCATCATGTAATCCCGCTAAAGCACATTCACCATAAGGCAAGCCTTTTACCGTGAAAGTAAAATCTGTACTGTTGATTTTTTTATACACCAATTCATCGTCCCAACTGTCATTGGGAAATCCTTGATTCTTTAACCAATAGCTTACTCTAAAATGTCCTTTGGTATTTCGTAACCCCGTAACTTTTACCGTGAGATCACAAGAATTCTCTTCAAACGAACTCAATAAAACAACAACTACAAGCAGACCTACTTTTTTTGCGATAGAAAGCAGCATAAATTTATTTTTAGGCTAATTAACTTCATTTTCTAAAGAACATTGCCTTGCCAGGAGAAGAACTTTCAAATTTTGTTACATCACACGGTCAGCAATGGTTTGATATGAACGGGTGGCAACCGTTCTCCTTTCAATTAGAAGCATGGCAAAAATTCAGCCAAGGGTATTCGGGTATCGTAAATGCACCCACGGGGAGCGGAAAAACGTATTCTCTTTTATTGCCTATTATTCTTGCAGGAAAGCATGAAGAGCAGAAAACAGGAAAGTCAGCCAAGGGCTTGCAGGCCATCTGGATTACTCCCATCCGCGCCTTAAGCAAGGAAATTGAACAGTCTGCACAACGTGCACTCAAGGGACTTAACTCAGAATGGAACGTACAAACCCGAACGGGAGATACTTCAGCGAAAGTCAAGAATCAACAAAAAACTAAACTGCCACACATTTTAATTACCACACCTGAAAGTCTACACATTCTTTTGGCTCAAAAAGGAGTAGCCAAGCGTTTTCAACACCTGAAGACTTTGGTAGCTGACGAGTGGCACGAACTCATCGGATCGAAAAGAGCGGTGCTTTTAGAGCTCGCCCTATCCCGCTTGCGCGGAATCAACCCAACATTGCGAACCTGGGGCATATCTGCCACTATTGGAAACATGGAAGAAGCGCAAGAATTCTTATTGGGTAACACAAGATTTTCCCACCCCAATATTTTAATTAAAGCCGATATCCAAAAAAAGTTACTGGTAGAATCGGTCATGCCAGATGAAGTGGAGCAACTACCATGGGCTGGACATCTGGGTATTAAACTTTTAAAAAAGGTAATTCCACTTATACAACAAAGTCAAAGCACTTTGATCTTTACCAATACGCGCAGCCAAGCGGAGATCTGGTACCAACGCATCCTTGAGGTCGAGCCCGGCTTAGCGGGAATCATTGCTATGCACCACGGTTCGATTAGCAAAGACATACGTGGTTGGGTAGAAGATGCTTTGTACGATGGTCGTTTAAAGGCAGTCGTATGTACCTCCTCTCTTGATCTAGGTGTGGACTTTCGTCCCGTTGAAACCATCATTCAGATCGGCAGCCCGAAGGGAGTAGCACGTTTTATGCAACGCGCAGGCCGCAGTGGACACGCCCCTGGAGAAACAAGCAAGATCTATTTTGTACCTACCCATGCGCTAGAACTCATTGAAGCGGCAAGCTTACGCGAGGCAATTAATCAAAACATAGTAGAGTCTCGGTTGCCGTATATACGCTCATTCGATGTTCTGTTACAATACCTCATCACCTTGGCAGTAGCCGATGGTTTTGATGAACAACAGATCTATGAAGAAATT
>JAOARK010000108.1 GCA_025210575.1 Schleiferiaceae bacterium | reverse complement strand
TATATAACCCGCAAAACCTAAAATTCCTGTTTCACTTAACACCCATAAAAAATCGTTGTGAGGACGTTGAAACTGTACTAACCCTTGGCGCGCCCGCCAAATTCCAGATCCATATTTGGGAAACTCAATTTTCCAATTTCCTGCACCGACCCCGGTTATTGAGGCATCTAGCCACATATATGCTGTTTTCTCCCAAAGCAAGCTTCGTTCTTTTATCGTGTACATTTTCTGATCTTGAGCAAAGAACCTTTTTCCAACTCCTGCTTGATCTATTGGTTGGATTTTGTGAAAGACAAAAAGAACTGAAAGAATCAATAATACAGATGCCCCGATTACTAACACCCCTTGTTTAATTCTCTTAAAACTGATGTTGAGCTTAACTCGGTTAAAGAAATAAATAGCAAGGTTTAAAGTAATAACTGAAATCAGGCCTAGCTGAGCACTCCTGCTTCCTAAGCTAAAGACAAAGAATAAAGAGCAAAATGTATTAGCGAGACTTATTACTTTCCAGAGATTCTTGAAAAAGAAATACCCCGCAAATGATAATATTCCAAAGAATAGAGCAATTGAAGCGAATAGATTTCTGTGCGCTAACCAAGATTTTACCTCATAAATCTCTGTGTCAGAGTTTAACTGGAAATATTCATAGAGTCCAATGAGAAAAAAGAAAAGGCCTAGAATGACAAATCCCTTTAACAGGGTAAAAAAGTGCTCTTTCTTAGACTGAATTAAATCGATAAAGAAAACGACTAAAGCAAATACAAAAATGGACTGACCTATTGAAAAATAGGCTTCACTTGGGGTATTGGTAGAAATTATCGAAAGAATTGAACCTCCAATGAAAACATAGAATGGTAAAGCCCATCTAGACCTTAAAAATGCTAATGATTTTAAACCCCACTTTTTAAAGAATAGAAAAAACAAGAATCCTGCGGTAATAAAAGCTGCCGCTGTATGACGCGGTATCATAGCAGGATCGATGGTTTGATTACTATGAACGAATCCCAAAAGAACAATCAGGATGGAAACTGTTATTTGCGGTGTTATCTTCTTAATCAAAAAAGGGTGGCTTTGAGCGCAAAATAAAAAAGGGGAAGCATCTTCCCCTTTTTTCTATTCGTTTTCTTTAATGGTTTTTACGTTGTCTTTTATGACTCGTTCAATCACTACTCTTCTAGGGTCAATAGCAGCTTTTAAGGGTTTTCTATCCACCAAAAGTGTATATTCAGTCATTTCATTGTCAATAAAGATTCTCTTGTAATCAATCAAATCTTCTTTGTCTTCATCTGCAAAAACGCCAACATCCACCCATTCATGTAATTCGGCCGGAGCCTCATTCCCTAAGGTATCAGCATACATTTTTTGGGCTTCGATTTCAAAGGTTACGGCATATTGACCATTCTCTTCTTTCATTTTTGCATCAGCTAATCGATAATCATACAACGTTATATTCTTAAATAGATCGTCTACAAGGTATTTCATGCTATCAGGTACCAACGGTTCTAAATGTCTTAAGAAATCCATTGAAGTAGGATAAGGAGGTTCTTTATAGCGATACTCTTCTAGAAAGGATTTCAATGCTTGATTAACGCGATCCTCTCCGATATAATCTTGTAATGTATACAAGACAATTGATCCTTTGCCATAATGAATATACCCCTGATTCTCAACCTTATAAAGAGGTACTTCTTTTTGTGTTTCCCGAGTTCTTCCTCTTAAGTATCTATCGTAGTCATACTTCAGGAATTTCGTCATTCGCATATCATCATTCAAGTCATTCTTCATCACCATCAACGATGAATATTCTGAAAAGCTCTCGGTTAACATAGTTCCACCTTGCATGTCTGCCGAAACTTCCTGGTGAGCCCACCATTGATGTGCCATTTCATGAGCAATTACAGCATCAATTACATTATTCCCTTCTTCGTCTTCAAGGTTTGTGATAAAACCAAATGACTCAGAATAAGGCATAGTTCCAGGAAATGCTTGTGCAAAGGTGGCATAGCGAGGAAACTCAATTATACGCGCCTGTTTGTGATAATATTTTCCAAAATTAGCTTCGTAATAAGCGATACTTCTGCGAACCGCGTCAATCATTTTATCGATGTTAAAGTCATGCTTTTTATCGTAATAGATCTCAATGTCCACATCATTCACTTTGTCTCGTGCTACTTCGTACTCTGCGCTCATAAACATTAGAAACAATTGAGAAGGGTGGTCTACCTTGTAATTGAAATACCTTCTCTCCCCTTCAGTCCATTCTTTCACTAAACTTCCTGGGGCTATGGCCACCTGGTCTGAAGAAGTTGAGATTACCGTTTCCATATTTACCCAATCTGCAACACCATCTGATAAATAGTTCACCATACAATGATCGCCACATGGATCTTCTAAATCAGGAGTCCTTTTCTTTGGTTTTAAACCATATTTCTTCCGGTCAAACTTATCAGACAACTCAACTCCACTGTTGTATCCAAAACCAGGTAAAACACCAAAACTGTTTAAGAAAGTACCATTATTCACTATTGAGGTGTTACCTCTACCATTACCAAAACCTTTGGTGACGTAGCTATTCTTTATATTTATTAAAACGCTATCGCCTATTGCTAATGGTTTATCTAATTGGTAAATGGTATAGCCCAAATAATCATCATTGAACACCATTTTGCTATTCGGAATGGTAAACTCCGTTTTCCAACTTTCATCTAAGTTAAAATGC
>JAOARK010000107.1 GCA_025210575.1 Schleiferiaceae bacterium | reverse complement strand
GTTGGCGTCAGGAATTTTCTTCTGCCCACATTAATGAGGAACTTTTCCATTTTGGGATAAGCACGCTCATATTTGTTTCTAATTACAGGTTGCCACCAAGCGGCCAAAATTTCATTGTTCCCGCTTTTACTGAATTTGTATTTGTACTCTAGAATGTTCAATTGTTTTTCAGTCAAATCGGTAGGTAAGCTTCTTATGAAGTGCAACCACTCATGACTACTCCAACGATTGGTTACTTCTTTTTTAGGTAAGTAACTTTTTTCTTCAAATAAAGCCGCAGCCTCTTCCACTTTGGCAAATCGATCAGATTGTGGAACAGGACAATTTTCAGGCAATCCATTTTGGTAAACCCAAGCATCAATATTTATGATCTGTTCTTCTTGATCACTCAATAAACTATCATTCAATAGCGTAAGGAATTGCTCGGTATTCATCACCTGGAACTTATGTCCCTGGAAGTAGTTCTTTAAGAAAACATCCCATTTTTCACGGCCAACTGTCTCTTCGCATAAACGCAAAAAGTGATAACCCTTGTCATAAGCAATGGCGCTCATTCCGTCATCTGGGTCACGTCCTGCTAAATCTAACTTCAAGCGGGTATCTTCAGGATGATTGGCCATGATCTCTTCCACTTCGGCTTTCATATCTTCATGACTGATCATAGCTAACATTTCAGAATAATCACGACCATAAACCGCTTCCATAATGCGCATTTCAAAATAAACCGTAAACCCTTCATTCAACCAGAAGTCGTTCCAAGTTTGGTTGGTCACCAAGTTTCCGCTCCAACTATGGGCTAGTTCGTGCGCTACTAAAGCCACCAAACTGCGATCTCCAGCGAGAATAGTTGGTGTAGCAAAAGTCAATTTCGGATTCTCCATTCCTCCGAAAGGAAATGAAGGAGGAAGCACGATCAAGTCATATCTGCCCCATGCATAAGGCCCATAAAGCGCTTCCGCTTTTTGCACCATCGTTTCCATATCAGCAAATTCATACTTAGCCTTGCTTAACATGCCTGGTTCTGCATAAATGCCTGTTCGATTTGAAACCGCAGTAAAGGCAATATCACCCACAGAAAGTGCCATGAGATATGATGGAATCGGAATGTCCATTGTAAATTCATATTCTCCTGTTTCACTTTTCTGCTGCGGATTATTGGCGCTCATTAATGCGAGAAGATCTTTAGGAACTCTAACCTTTGCATTGTACGTGTAACGGATACCAGGGCTGTCTTGACAAGGAATCCAGGTTCTTGCTAAAATTGCTTGACTTTGCGTAAACAAGAATGGATGGGTTTTTCCAAAAGTCTGTTCGGGGCTAAGCCATTGCAATGCTTTGCTTCCGGGAGAAGTATGGTAGTAAATAGAAACTTTTTCAGTCTGCGGTTGAACCAGTATGGCTAATTTGCTTCCCAAAATCTTGTCTCTTTTACCAATAGAATATGAGGTTTCAACTTTGTCGTTGATCACAATTTTCTCAATATTCAAATCATCGATATCGAAGAATACAGAATCAGCATTGTTGTTATCAATCGTCCAATGCGCAACGCCTGCAATTTGTTTATTGTCAAAATCAACATCTACATCAAGATCTAAATGCGTAACCACAGCTTCGTTAGGATGTGCGTAACTGTGAACATCAGTTACTTCAACAAGTTCAGATGATTCTGCTACAACTTTATCTTCTTTAGTATTTTCGGTACATGCGGCAAGAAAAATGCTACTTGCCATAAGCATATATTTGAACATTCTCTGGGGATTTAGATCTCTGGCGAATATAAAGCAAAGCACTATGAAATCGGTATTGAAAATTGAAGAGCTCTTGATGTTCGCGTTTAGTATTGCCATGTTCAATACGTTAAATTATCCTTGGTGGTATTATTGGGCTTTTTTGTTGTTACCAGATCTATCTATGCTTGGTTATTTAGCGGGAAACAAGGTAGGAGCCTGGTCCTATAATTTGGCACATCACAAAGGAGTGGCCATTGGCTTTTGGATTGTGGGCTTTCAATTATCGAACGAAGCGCTACTCTTCATAGGAATTCTTTTATTTGGTCATTCGTCTTTAGACCGTGTGTTTGGTTATGGATTAAAATTTACCGATGACTTTAAACACACCCATTTGGGATGGTTACCCGCAGGTAAAAAACACAAGGCATGAAAAAAATATTGACTCTTCTCGGCATTGCATTGCTCATTGCATGTTCATCAAATGAACCCATTGAATCAAAATCAACCATCACAGGAACTTATATTGGAAGTTATCAATGTGCCAGTTGTGATTGGGTAAAGTGGTCTGTGACTTTTGAACAAAACGGTGATTTCTCAGCACATTTTTTTGGAAAAGATGGAGAACGAAAGGCCTCGGAAAAAGGGAAATGGCAGAACAATGAAGGTTTATTTTCTGTTGAAAGCGAAGGTGCTAAAACCAAAGGTCTAAAGTTTACCGCTATTGATGGTCACTATATTTCTACAAGCACATTGAACAATAGCAAGAGCATTTTAGGTAAATACAAGGATGGAGAGCAATTAACAGAAGCAGCCGCAGAAGGGTTTGATGTGATTGGTTTGGGTAAAACCAATAATTGGGGCATAAAAGTAAAATTAGGGAAGTCCATTGTGTTGAGTCACCCTGCTTTTGCAGAACCCATAAAACTGGATTATCATAAACCTCTCCCTGATTATGAACAACATACTTATACGTGGAAATGGGAGAATAATGGTAACCCAATAGAACTAAAGTTGATTGATGAATATTGTAACAACGGAATGCCGGCTTCTATGGTGGTAACCGTTAATGGCAAAGAAAGAGCAGGCTGTGTGCAGTATGTGCATCCAAACTTCCTTTTACAGCACATTTGGAGATTAACTCATTTTAAGGGAGAAGAGTTAATTGCTGAGCGATACAGCCGAGGGCTCCCGATCCTTGAAATGGATGCTTTTACCAAAGGAGGTATGGGTCATACAGGTTGTAATGTGTGGAGTGGAGGAATAAAGGTATATGGCAATCGCGTTGTGATTATGCCAGGTGCAATGAGCAACTTAAGTTGTGGTTGGCCTGAATTTGAAAGAGATTACGTAAGTACAATTGGTCAAGAGTTCGAGTTCGAGATAGCGAACAATGTTTTACATCTAAAAAAGAATGGAGAGGAGATTTTTAGATATGAAAGACTAGATCGAAATGCGACCACTGATCTTACCGCAGAGTAAGGGTCACTTCTTTTCTTTTGTTTTTAATAAGTCGATCTGTTGGTTTACAGAATACTTATGAATCACATTGAAAAGCTCATTTACCAAGTCTTTATTCACTCCAAGATCATCAGCTAAGTTTTCACGATTGCGCATAATCTCGAACCAACGTTGCATTTGAAAGATGGTCATGTCGTCTTCATACTTTATCTCGCCAATTTTATCTATGAGTGCTTTACGCTGATCGAGAAGTTTTATCAATTCAGAGTCTAAGCCATCAATGTGTTTTCTGAACTTTTCGAGTTTTTCTTCTGAAGAGTGATTATTCAACCCTTCGGTTCGAATCACTAAATTATTCAGCAGGTCTGTTAGTGCGCTGGGCGTGATTTGCTGACTGGCATCGCTCCATGCGTTATCTGGATCGATATGCGTTTCAATCATTAGTCCATCAAAATTGATGTCCATAGCGGTCTGACTTACCTCTTTTATCCATTCTCGTTTTCCAGCAATGTGGCTTGGGTCGCAAAGAATAGGTATTTCAGGAGCTTTTGCACGGAGTTCAAAAGAGATATCCCAACGCGGTTCATTTCTAAAAGGAGCTGGTTTATGCGCATAAAATCCGCGATGAACAGCTCCTAGTTGGTTAATGCCGACTTTGTCGAAGCGCTCTAAAGCACCAATCCAAAGACCTAAATCTGGGTGAAGCGGGTTTTTAACTAATACCGGAATGTCTACTCCTCTGAGCGCTTCGGCTATTTCTTGAACATAAAAAGGATTCACTGTAGTTCGAGCACCCAACCAAAGCATATCTATGTTGTGTTTCAAAACCTCTTCTACATGCTGGGCATTCGCTACTTCCGTGATAGTGGATAAACCCGTTTGATTTTTGGCTTCATCCATCCATTCCAGGGCTTTAGAGCCTATACCCTCAAATGAACCTGGTCGTGTTCTTGGTTTCCATGCTCCTGCTCTAAAAACACTGACCTTTCCAGTTTCTTTTAATTGTTTTGCGGTGGCTACAACTTGTTCTAGGTTTTCAGCACTGCAAGGACCCGCAATAACAAAAGGGGTCTCTGTTTGATCTATCCAGCTTTGTAAGCTTTCTCTTTTATGTATGGCAGAACTCAATGAAATGAATATTCTAGATGGCGTAAAATTAAGCGAGTTGCTCTTTTAAACGTGCAATAATTTTAGTTAAACTTTTTTCAGCAGCCTCTAGGGTAAGCGGTTCTTTACCAATAAACGAAACGGCCATTGCTAGCTTAACATCTGTGAGGTTATAAATCTGTTGTTTTTGCATTCTATAAGCTTCTCGAATAATTCGCTTGGTTCTGTTTCGGTCAACCGCTTTTTTTAGCCGTCTTTTCGAAACGATGATAAGCACTTGACCTTGAATGTTCTCGTCAAATGAATAAGGCAAAAAAGAGAAACGAAGCGGATATGCAATAAATGACTTGCCCTCATCAAAAAGTTTATCAATGATAAACTTTGAATTAAGTCTTTCGCTTTTTGTAAAGGTGTTAGCCATTATGCTAAAATAAAAAGGGCACTTACCAAAGTGCCCTTTTAATCGTAAAAAGAGTTTACTTATTTGTTCGCCACTTTAATGTACTCTTCAATAGCTTTGGTCATTGAAGGACATTCTGGAGTTGGCGCCATAATATTAATCTCAAGTCCAGCCTCTTTTGCAGCTTTTGTTGTTGTAGTTCCAAAAGTGGCTATTCGTGTATTATTCTGTTCAAAATCTGGGAAGTTCTTGAATAAACTCTTAATTCCTTCTGGAGAGAAGAAAACAAGAATGTCATAGTAAACATCCGATAAATCTGATAAATCACTTTGAACGGTTCTGTACAGAATTGCTCTCTTATACTCAATTCCATTTTTCTCTAAAACTTCAGGAATTGAAGGTTTTAGGATATCAGAAGTTGGGAAAAAGAAAGCGTCATCCTTATGCTTTTTAAGCATAGGAATTAGATCTGCCATCGTTTGCTTACCGAAATAGATCTTTCTTTTTCTATAAACAACATATTTCTGCAAATAATAAGCAATGGCTTCTGAGATACAGAAATATTTAATGTCGTTAGAAACAGGAATACGCATATCTTCAAGTACTCTAAAGTAATTGTCAACGGCATTCTTACTCGTTAAGATTACATTTTTAAAATCTCTCGGATTGATCTTTTCTTTTCTAAATTCTCTTGTGGGTATTGACTCCACATGAATAAAAGGTCTAAAATCAATTTTCACCTTCTGCTTGCTAGCCAAGGTGTGAAATGGAGAGTTTTCTGCTTTTGGTTCCGGTTGAGAAACAAGTATAGATTTAACCTTCATGCGCAATTAAAAATTTTTTATATTCTGTTTTTGCAAAGGTTTTGCTAGATTAGTAGTTTGTATAACAATAACAAGGGTAGTATTTCGTTGCCGCAAAGGTATAAAATAATATGAATGCGAAATGCGCCTTTTATTCTTCCGCTTATTCCTATTGTTTTAAGTATCCCTATAAAATAGATTAACGCAAAAAGTACAGCACTGGCCAGTATGAAGACCTGCTTAACATTTGGTACATAAAAGCCAATGATTAAAAGGGGTAGGCATAATAAAGACGCAATATGTATGTAGTACGAATGTGCGGTTAAGTATTCTTGAAAAAAGGAAACTGTATCCGTCAAAAAGGAGTACAATCGCAAGAAAATCATTTGAATACCTACAAGAATTAAGAGTGTAAAAACGATTTGCAAATAGAATATTTGGTCAAAGTATTCATATTCTGAGTACAATGAGATGATTTGTAAAGCGAGTAAGGAAACGACAAATAAGCTATTCGCTGTGAGTAACATGCGCGATGAGAAAGATGGCATATTGTCCTCATTGATTTCAGAAGAGACAGCAAAAGACAACAGCGATTTTAAGTTTAGTTGTTTTTGATAATGAAGGACTCCGTAAACAAGAACCACACCCATCAGCAAAAATGAGATCCAATCGTAAGAAGATGTTTGACTGAAATTGAATGGC
>JAOARK010000106.1 GCA_025210575.1 Schleiferiaceae bacterium | reverse complement strand
ATGGGGTCGATTATATTATTTAGGTCGTTAATCTGATGGGAAGAAATGAGGAACAATTTTTCATCTGATATCGAAGAAGCCAGTAACTTTCTGAAACTGCTTTTTGATGGGATATCTAAACCATTCGTGGGCTCGTCCATTATTAAATACTCAGTGTTCGTGGCTAATGCAAAGGCTATTAGAAATTTCTTTTTGGCTCCATGCGATAAATCCTTGAGATTAGAATTAGCACTTACATTAAACAGTTCGAGACCTAAACCCATAGCTTCTTGATCAAATTTTGGATAAAACACGCTGTAGTCCCGAATAAAGCTTCTCCCCTTTATGGGAGGAAGCTGCAATACATCAGGTATGAAAAATAAACGTGAGTTGAGGTTTGGTGTGCGGCTCTTAACGTTCAAATTAGATAAGGTCACTTCTCCTTCTTGCGGAAAGAGCATTCCTGTCATTAACTTTAACAACGTAGTCTTGCCAGAACCATTTAATCCTAGCAGTCCATAAATAGATCCTTTGTTAAGCTCAAGGTCTAGGTGCTTTATTAAAGACTGGTTCTTGCGATAATGAAAAGAAACATTATTGACTTGAATCATATTAGGTGTATTAGTGTCTTAGTACACTACAAATGTAAAATAATTATTTAACCCTCAACAACCTTGTAAATAATGAAATAGAAATAATTGTTTGGATTGTAGTTCAGAGATAAAATCATCAATATTGCACTTAGCCATTAATAGTCTATGCAAACAGAAATTGAGGGTATTAAGAATATTATGAGTAAAGAAGCTCGAGATGAGCTGATGCTTAAATTTCTGGAAGAAGATAGAATGACTGAACTGATTGGTTATTTCACTTCAGAAGACAAGCGGCTAAAAGAGAAAGCTGCATGGATTTTACAACAAACAACAGACCAATACCCAGAGGCTCTACTGCCCTATGTCTCAGCTTTAGTTGATCATTTACCCCATTGCGAAACCGATGCTGAAAAGCGGTTTATCATGCGCTACTTTAATTTTCAACCATTACCAGAAAATGAACAAGACCTAACTCAATTGATGAATTATGGTTTTGATTGGTTAGCTAATCCCAAAGAAGCCATTGCTCAACGTGCATTTGCCATGACAACTCTTTTTAAAATTTCAGAAATAATACCCGAATTGAAACAGGAATTAAAGATTACTATAGAAGCGCAACGTGAATTTGGTAGTAGTGGATTCAAGAATCGGGCGAAACATATCTTAAAAAAGTTGGATAAATCTTTAAAGGTTTAAACTTCGTAACCCGCCATAGCATTTCCAGCGATCCAGCCACCAGTCCAAGCCGCCTGAAAATTAAACCCACCTGTTACAGCATCAATATTAAGAGCTTCTCCTGCAATAAAAAGCCCTGGTGTTTTCTTGCTTTCAAAGCGTTTAAAATCAATGTCTAAAAGATCTACGCCACCAGCGGTTACAAACTCTTCTTTAAAAGTGCTCTTTCCATTTACTTGAAAAACACACATCGTTAACTCTTCAGCTATAGCTTTTGCCTGATTTACAGATAAATCTGACCAGGTTGCCTTTTCAGGGATTTTGGCACTTTCTAATAGCATTTTCCATAAACGCAATGGCAAGCCAAACATAGCATGAGTACTTACACGTTTACGTGGGTTTACATGACGCTCTTCATTAACCGTTTGATAAACTTCTTCGTAATCTTTCTCTTCAATCCAATTAATCATGATTGGAAAATGATAAGCACGGTCTTTTAGCTCTAATGCACCCCACGCGCTTAATTTAAGTACTGCAGGACCGCTAAATCCCCAATGTGTTATTAGCAGAGGCCCTTCAGACGCTAATTCTGAATTTGCCACTTCAACCTCTGCTTTTGGAACAGAAATTCCACTCAACCCTTTAATGCGTTTATCGCGTGTATTGAATGTAAATAATGATGGAACCGGAGGAATTACTTTATGACCATTCTTTTTAAGAATGTCCCAAAGTTTTTTACTGCTTCCTGAAGCAACCAATAATTTATCGCATTGCCAAACTTCTTTATCTTGAGTTTTCACATTCCATTTTTCGTCTTCGTACCAGAAATTTTCAACCGCCATTTGCTTCACAACTCGCACTCCTGCGCGCTCCGCAAATTCTGTCAAGCAGTCAATAATTGTTTGTGAATTGTCTGAAACGGGAAAAACACGATTATCTTCTTCAATTTTCAACTCAATTCCTCGATCACTGAACCACTCCATTAAATCGCCCGTCATGAATCGGTTAAAAGGACCTAATAATTCCTTCCCTCCTCTAGGGTAATAACTGGTCAGCTCTTTTGGATCGAAACACGCATGTGTTACGTTGCAACGCCCACCACCAGAAATCTTAACTTTTTCTAATACGTTTTTAGACTTTTCTAGAATGATTACTTCCATCTCTGGATTTGCTTCTGCGCAAGCAATAGCTGCAAAAAAACCCGCGGCACCACCGCCAATGATTATAGCCTTTTCACTCATAAAACTAACAAGAAGTATCGCACTTTTTATTCAGGTATAGTTGAACAGCTAAAACTGATGCAATTGCCAACATCCACCATGTTTCACTATGAACACCCTCACCTATCAAAGCAATAACCAACACAAGCCTTATGAGGTTTAAAGTTGTAAAACGTGACTTTAATTCAACCACTAGATTCATACTGCAAAGGTAAGTCGAGAATAGTTTGTTTGTAATGTACAAATTGATTTTTGCAATTTTTGATTAACTCAATATCGGTCTTGCAAATTCTGCGACTACCACATTTAGAAATAGCTTTATTTTGCCGACCTATGGATGAACTAGCTGTTGACCAGTTTCACGATATTAAGTTAGACCTTTCTCAGGGATCGCTACTGTTTATGAACGTTTGCCTAGCAATCATAATGTTCAGCGTTTCCATTTCAATTAAAAAGTCTGATTTTAACGAAGTATTTAAGAACCCCAGAGGAATAATAGCTGGTGTAAGCTCTCAATTCATCCTGTTTCCCCTACTCACCTTTTTACTTGTACTTATTCTGAAGCCGCAAGCTGGTCTTGCTCTTGGGTTAATATTAGTTGCAGCTTGTCCAGGAGGTAATATTTCTAACTTCTTTTCATTTCAAGCGAAAGGCAATGTTACTCTGAGTATTTGTCTAACAGTTTTCGCCACTTTTTTATCTCCATTTTTAACCCCTTTTAATTTTGAGTTTTGGGGAGGGCAGCTCTCATATTTGCAGCCTATTTTAAAGACTATCTCTATAGATTACTTTGATTTAGCGAAAACAGTATTGCTTATTATGGTAGTGCCGCTGATAATGGGTATCTACGTTGCCGATAAAAGAACAGCTTTTGTAGAAAAAATTGGTCGACCTTTAAGAATATTAAGTGTCTTGATTCTTTTCATGTTCATTATAGGAGCCTT
>JAOARK010000105.1 GCA_025210575.1 Schleiferiaceae bacterium | reverse complement strand
GAATAGGTTCCATCTGCTTCGGGACGGCCACCGTTAAAACAAATCATTGGATACTCCATCCCTATACGGTTGGCATGAACCGAGATCGCCTTATGGTAAGGGTAATCTATAGTAAACTTGCTATAAGTCTTTACTGTATGAGCAACAACACGCGTGCTGTACTTTTCCCATAATGGATTTCCCTCTTTGGGATAATAGCTTACCGCCATTACTGTTCTTCCGTTTATGTCTACAGCCATAGCATCCCAAATGAACTTACGACTACTTGCAAAAGCAAAGTCACGCACATTCGTTGCTTTAAAGGTCCAAGTCTTCTTTTCCGTTGATTTAGTTTTTTCTGCCTCTAACGCTTCTTCTGGAGTAACGATCATTACAGGCGTATCATAAGATTTCTGGGCTTTCGTCCAACGATTACGTTGAGCACTTGTTAGTACCGAAGATGCATTTTGAAGTTTACCGGTGGCTCCTACAACATGGTCTGCAGGCACCGTAATATTTACTGTGTAGTCTCCGAAAGGCAAGGTAAATTCACCACTGCCTAAGAACTGCTTGTTTTGCCAACCCTCAACATCATTATATACCGCCATTCTTGGGAAGAATTGCGCAATAGTATAGAGGTAGTTGTCTTCGGCAGGGAAATATTCTAAACCAGAACGGCCACCAATCTTCATTCGATCGTTAATGTTATACCACCATTTGATATTGAAACTTACTTTTTGCCCTTTGAGTAACGGCTTTTCTAAGTCTATACGCATCATTGTATTATTAATGGTATAAGGCAAAGCTTTGTTACTTGTATTGGTTACTGATTCAATTTTGAATCCACCATCAAAATCATAAAACAATCGATCTAAAGAACGAGCTGTTACACGTTCAGGTAAGTTTCCTTTAGAAATTTTTCGAGAATCAGAATCTTGAGCTCTTTTGTTCTGATCCAACTGTATCCACAAATAGTTTAATGGATCGGGAGAATTGTTGGTATAAGTAACTTTTTCCGAACCCGTTATTTTTTGATTTTCATCATCTAGCTCAATGCTGATTACGTAATCTGCCTTTTGTTGGTAATAATTCGGGCCAGGTGCTCCTGAAGCCGTTCTGTATACATTAGGTGTAGGAAGTTCTTGCCCTAATTGCTTGAACTTACTTTCATTCGTATTCTGGGCTAGAGCTCCGCTAAAAGCGATGAGTGCTGCGTAAAAAAATGCGTATTTCATATCCATGTATGTCTTCAATATTAAAATGGCCAGTTTTCAATGATTAGGGTGATACTGATGCTGGAAACTGCACCAGAAATAAAAATGTTCCAACTCTTTCGGGTAACCTTAAAAATTTCCTGAAAAATAAATGACAAAATCAGAACTGCCAAAACAATGGCCAATTGCCCTAATTCAATTCCTATATTAAATGGTAGGTACGATTCGTACCAGGGTTTAGTATCGAGCATGACCATTCTATAAAAATTGGAAAAGCCAAACCCATGGATAAGACCAAACAATCCACTTAACACTACTTTTAAGTTACCCGAAGTTGTTTGTCCGGCTTTAGTCAAATTAAATATAGCAGTAACAAGAATAGTAACTGGTATAAGAAACTCTATGAGAGAAGAATCTACCTTAACCACTTTGAAAGCCGCTAGGGCCAAGGTGATAGAATGAGCAATGGTGAAAACCGTTACTACAATCAAGATCTTCTTCCAATCTCTAAACGAATAGACTCCGCACAATGCCAAAAGAAACAGAATATGATCGTACCCTTTCGGGTCTGTTATGTGTTCAAACCCCAAGCGGGTAAACATCTCAAAACTATTCATGTACCGAAAGTGAAAGTTTTTTGAGGGTTGTCAATATCTAGATACTCTGATAATTCTTCCCCTCCGTTTTTAAAATGAATGATATTCTTTTGACCTGGGAAGATTTCTGTAAACCAGGTTACCTCTAGATTTGCTTCTTTTAGTGATCTAACTTTTTTTACGGTAAAATAAACCCAAGTCACATCCTCTTCTTCTTCAAACCCCAATACATTTAATTCATGCTCCTTGTTGTTTTTGTCTCTGAAATGAAAGCCTTTTTTGACTTCCTTTTCTAGAGCCAAATCTATTTGAGTGCGATGCGTTTCATTGCTTACGGAAAGAATGCCATAGCGCTTGTCTTTGAGCATCTTTTCAAGGTCATCTGTAAATACTTTTAAAGATACTTCTACTTGCTTGTTCGCCTTGTTGTAATTGAGTTGAAAAACTGAAACATAATACTCATGCTTTAAGGCAAAGCCCATAGCAATTAGACTGAGTATCATGATTAATTTTTTCATCGAACATCTTTTGGGATGGCAATGATACTAATCATAATTTAATAAAGCAGAACCCTTGTTAACTCTTAAAATTGAGTGGCAGAGTGTATCTTACTGATACCTTTTTTCCATTGATTTCTCCGGCTTTCCACAAAGGCATAGAGGCAATAATTCGCTTAACTTCTTCTTCCACTTCGGGATGAGTTGTAAAATTTCGGACAATATTCACTTCACTAATAACACCTACTTGATTTACAACAAATTGAACATATACACGACCTGACTCACCTGATTCTTTTAAGACATCAGGGTAATTTAAGTTGCCTCTTACAAACGAAACAAGGCTATCGTTCCCTCCTGGAAACTCCGGCATTTTCTCCGCAAAACCATATACCTTATTATCATCACCTTCTAAAAAACTTGTATCAAAATGTGGAGGTGGCGGAGGTGGATCAAGATCCCAATCTGTATCTATAACCATTCCCATTTCAACAACTTCACCCATATTGTACTCTACAAAATCTACATCTCCCATTTCTATATCAGACCCAAACTCACACTTCGCTAAAGAATCCATAGCTTTAGTCTCTAGTTTCATATCTGTTGAATCTATTCCCAATTCCTTAGCAACACTGTCAACATTTTCTTCAATCACATTTTCAATAGGCAGGTCCATATGGGTAGGCATCACATCACCTAGAGTTTGGGTGGGATATTGAGTACAAGAAAATAAAAGTGAGCAGGCTAACACTAATAGAGCCATTGCCTTGGGAAAAGACAATCTCCTCAACTGTTGTATGTTAATTAACTCACCGATGGCAGGAGTATGTAATTGAGTTTTTATAAACCTTCCGCAAACGCGTTCGCCTCTGTGATCATCTAAATAGGTTTTTATTTCTGCATGACTGCTGTTGGTAAAATCGATAACCTGCTTTTCGCAGCTTTCGCAATGACGACCCTTAGCAGAGGGGGTCATTTTATTCCAGTCTTCGTGACAAGGTTCGTTGATAGAAAATTTCATGTTTCTGGTTTTAACCCTAAAAATTCAAGGACTGTGCCAAACAAATAATGGACTACCAAATAAGGATGAGAAAAACCACAGACAAGATGGTAATCGCCATTGCTACCCAGAAGTAGACCATAGCCCCTTTCTTGTATCTACTCATCACATAGTTTTGAGATTCAAGAGACGACAGAATTTTCTTCTCTACAATGACTTTATCAATAGACTTTTGATCTTTCAGTAAAAAGAAAAAGCGAACTCCCGATTGATGAACATTTTCTTGTTCATCTACGTTATAGTAATACCGTATCCCTCTGTTGCTAAGCTCTTTTTCAAATTCTGAAAGCTGCTCTTGGAGAATGTAGAGTTTAAAATACTCTTGATATTTTACTTCTATGGTGTTGATAACAACAAATTAAAGTGATTTGCTCCAGCAATTAAACAGTTCGTCAAAATGCTCTAGAATTTCGGAAGGAAGCAAATTGTCATTCCTAAAACTAGCTTTTAATTGCCCTTTATTCATATTCAATCGAATCAGGTCAAGCGCTAAAACCACATCCCGTGTTTGCTGATAATCTTCTGAAGACAATCTCCTTGACGTGTAAATAGAATGCTCCTCATTTAGTT
>JAOARK010000104.1 GCA_025210575.1 Schleiferiaceae bacterium | reverse complement strand
TTATGTTCTTCAGATAATTCGAAATTCATGAGCTAATTTTTGTGTCATTTCAATTGGGCGCAAATGTAATCAATACATTGGGTTAAATTTTTGACATTTACGGACCTTTTTATCCATTTTTTAATCTATGGTCATCTTAGGAATAATGTCAGGTACATCGCTTGATGGGATTGATTACGCTCTATGCGAAATTCCATCGGGAAAGGAGAGTGAAGCGCACATTTTAGATGCGGTCACTTTGCCTCATCATGAGGATATGACGAAAGCTCTTCACAATGCTCACAATTTTTCGCAAAAAAGTTTAGCCAGAATTGATCAAGAGTTTGGATTTCGATTGGCTGTAACCGTCAATGAACTTATTGAAGAGAGAGGTTGGAAACCAGATCTAATTGCAAGTCACGGGCATACAATTTTGCATCAGCCCGATAGAGGAATTACAAAACAAATTGGTAGTGGTCCTGAGTTGTTTCAAGAAACAGGTATACCCGTGGTATGCGATTTTAGGGTGCAAGATGTTGAACTGGGAGGGCAAGGTGCTCCTTTGGTTCCGATTGGCGACCAGATGCTTTTTGGCCAGTACGATGTATGTGTCAATTTAGGAGGTTTCGTCAATCTCTCTTTTGAAAAGAATAATAAGCGTGTTGCTTTTGATGTTTGTCCGATGAATATTGTGCTAAATCATTATGCTCAAAAACTTAACCTTCCTTATGATGATGACGGGCAAATTGCCAGAGCTAATGCGATTGATCAAAAGCTTCTTTCAAAACTCAACTCGCTTCCTTTTTATAAAGAAGTTGGCCCAAAGAGTTTAGGAAAGGAGTGGGTTGAAAAGAATATTTTTCCAGAATTAGACGAGGTTGATTCAGCACTAGCAATAGCCACTTTGACAGAGCATGCAGCAGAACAATTGGCAAGGGTAATTATGGGTAGACAAAAAGTGTTGCTTACAGGTGGCGGTGCGTATAACAGTTACTTTGTAGAATTGTTAAGTTCAAAAAGTGAAAGTCAAATAGTCATTCCTGATCGATTAACAGTAGAGTTTAAGGAGGCGCTGGTTTTTGCTTTATTAGGATATTTAAAATGGAATGATCAGATAAACGTACTTGCGTCAGTAACAGGGGCGAAGTACAATCATTCTAGCGGAAAAATTTATAAATAATGACAAGAGTTCAATTAGCAAATGATTTGACTGTGTCTCCTTTGATTCATGGGCATTGGCGACTATTAGATTGGAAATTGACCCCACAGGAGTTATATCGTTTTGTGAGAGAAGTTGCGGAATTGGGAATCACAACCATTGACCAAGCGGATATCTATGGTGATTACAGTTGCGAAGCAGAATTTGGTCGGGCAATCCAATTAGATCCATCCCTTCGAGATGAGATAGAAATAGTATCTAAATGTGGAATTAAGTTACTATCTGGAAAGTTCCCTAACACTAGAGTAAAACATTATGACTATAGCAAAGAGCACATCATTTGGTCTGTGGAGAATTCTCTACAAAACTTAAAAACTGATTATTTAGATCTACTGTTGTTACATAGACCATCTCCAATTATGAATGCAGATGAAATTGCTTCGGCTTTTGATCAGTTAAAAACTGCTGGGAAGGTGTTGCACTTTGGAGTGTCGAATTTCACAAATGAGCAATTTCAGCTTATAGATTCACGATTACCCTTTTCTTTGGTTACCAATCAGATCGAACTTTCACCTTTACATGTACTTCCGTTTACAAATGGATCTTTAGATTTTCTACAAAGAAATAGGGTCAAACCTATGCTTTGGTCTCCCTTTGGCGGAGGTAAGTTATTTTCTCCGGAGAATGAAAAGCAGAAAAGGGTTTTTGATTCCCTTACAAAGGTAGGAGAGAGAATGGGTATGAATAACATTGACGAAGTCGCCTTAATTTGGCTGATGACCCATCCCTCAAACCCTGTTCCTATTCTTGGTAGTGGAAACTTGAAACGCCTGAGGCGAATGTCGGAATGTGTTGGAAAGAAAATGGCTTTACAAGATTGGTTTGAAATATATGAAGCAGCCATTGGTGGGAAAGTACCCTAGCCTCTGAAAATTAATGTAAACCCATGTGAATATTAAATGGGTAGCTGATTGGTCAATCCATGCAGAAAAGTAAATTTGCGCCACCTTTTTAGAACCTAATTAAAGGAAAAGATGAAGCAGAAGTTAAAAGCATTTGAGCATAGAGCACCAGAAATTGTTTTCAATTGGCATGATTCTGAAACAGAAGCCAAAGGCTGGGTAGTAATTAACTCACTAAGAGGTGGAGCAGCTGGCGGTGGAACGCGAATGAGACCTGGGCTAACTCAACATGAAGTTTTGTCTTTAGCTAAAACCATGGAAATAAAGTTTACTGTTGCAGGTCCCGCTATTGGAGGGGCAAAATCAGGAATAGACTTTGATCCAAACGACCCAAGAAAGAAGGGAGTTCTAGAAAGATGGTACAAAGCGGTAAGACCTTTATTAAAGAATTATTATGGTACTGGAGGAGATCTTAACGTAGACCAAAAAACAGAAGTAATTCCTATTACAAGTGCTATAGATATTCACCATCCACAAGAAGGTGTAATGCGTGGTCACTTTAATCCATCGGGTACTGAAGAAATTCAAAAGATTACCAATCTTCAAAATGGTGTTTCATTGCAAGTCACGAATAACACTCTGACTCCAAACCCGTCTCTTGAATACAAAGTTGGTGATATGATTACTGGTTATGGAGTCTCAGAATCAGTTCATCACTTTTATGAGATCTATGGTGGAGAATTAAAAGGTAAACGCGTAATC
>JAOARK010000103.1 GCA_025210575.1 Schleiferiaceae bacterium | reverse complement strand
TTACTGGTAAAGTAAGGGAACCGAACAGGCATGAAGGGATGTATTTCTATCCCAGCATTTTTAATTTTTCTCAAAAATGAATTTGACAATTTACTGCCGACCCCGTCATAAATTATTCTTACTTCTACCTCTGCTTTTTCTTTTTCGATGAGAGCGTCAAACAGCTTTCTAGTGAGTGGATCTTCTTCTATTATGTAATATTCAAGATGAATATGGTGCGAGGCATTGCGGATGCTTTCAATTAAATCTTCAAACTTCTCTTCCCCATTGGTGAGCAGTTTCACATAATTATTGTGCGTGAGTAGGGCATTATTATTTTGTAAGAGTTTTATAACAGGATAGGCTTCACCGCTATCACTTTCTATGCTCTTTTCTTGTTCATCAAATAAAGTTTCGCGCTCTTTTTTCCATCTTAAAAGAAGAAGGTTATCTGTAAATCCTTTTCTGTTAAATAGTTTTCTCTTGCGATAGTTTCTGCCGAAGTAGAAATAGATTAATACTCCAACAATGGGAACGAAGATTAAAAGTAGGACATACCCTGTTGTTTTACTTGGATTACGGTTATCGAGTACAATTGAAAAAATTAACAACGCAATCGCTCCGTAATAAAAGTAAAGTAGGTAATTGGGTATAAAATCCTGAATCATAGTTAAATCACTCGAAAAAGATAGAGACCTCTTCTAAAGGTTTTCTTTGAATATCTGGCACTTGTGCATCTTCTGCAGGATATCCAACAGGAATGATCAAGAATGGCTTTTCGTTTGCGGGACGACCCAATACGTCAATGAGAAAGTTCATTGGGCTAGGGGTGTGCGTTAAAGAAACCAAACCTGCTTGATGGATAGCGCTCAATAAAAACCCACAAGCAATTCCAACAGATTCTTGCACGTAATAATTTTTAGATCTTCCTTCTGGTTCTTGGTTGTATACCTTTTTAAATACAACAATTATCCATGGTACCGTTTCCAAAAAAGGTTTATTCCAGTCTGTGCCGAAAGGGGATAGATCTTTCAGCCATTCTTCAGAAGCACGGCCATTATAGAATTCATATTCTTCTTTTTCTGCAGCTTCTCTTATTTTCTTTTTGAGGTCTTTGTTAGAAATTGCACAGAAGGTCCAGGGTTGTTTATGGGCTCCGCTAGGAGCAGAACTAGCAGTAAGAATAAGGTTCTCTATAGTTTCTTTAGGTATGGGTTTGTCCGAAAACTCACGCAGGCTTCTTCGGTTGTTCATTAAGTCAAAATGTGCTTTTGTTTTCTCTAAAAGCTCTGGTGTGCTTAATGTTTCCATTGAAAATGGTATAAAGGAATTCTTACTGTTCATGTAGTTATAATTTGACGCTCAAAATAAGAAACTTCACCGCTTAATCATTAAAGTTTTGCCGTGTCAATATTTTGATTTTATATTCGCGCACTCCCTCAGAACTTATGAATTGTTGAGAATTCAACACAAAAAAATAGACTTGTTTATTAAGCTCTATTTGGCCGTGATGTGCTGTTTTTCAGCGATTTCATTGGTGCATAAATTTATATTTGGCGCCCCCTAAACCCACCTAAGAAAAGATGAACTGAGTCAAAAAATTTGACCAGTAATTTATTAAACAAAACATGCAATAATGAAAAACGGTTTACGTTTTGCGCTTTTAGCGTATGGCTTATTTCTAAGCTTTTCTATTTCAGCACAAACGTATTGTACTCCTGGAGGGATTGGTTTCCAGTGGTGTAATCAAGGAGTGAATGAAATTGACGGGGTTACGATCGGGGCATTCTCTGATCTAAACACCGGATGTAACTTCCCTAATACTTTAGGGTACGTTGATTTAACGAACAAGACAATCTATGCTCAGGTGGGTACACCAATTAGCTACACGCTAACCAGTACGGGTTTACCTTATTGGGCGATGTGGATTGACTTTAATGGTGATGGTGATTTTGCTGACGCAGGTGAGCAGGTTCTTCAAGGATCTTCTGGTTCTGCAACAGAAACTGGATCATTCACTATTCCTGCAGGTACAGGGTTAATCTCTTCTCGTTTGAGAATTAGAGGTCAGTCTGGTAACACAAACTTGACAGATCCTTGTTACATTCCTTTTAACAATGAGGTGCACGATTATACTATCGTATTTACTGCTCCAGGTGGATGTAACTCTCCAACAAACCCAACTTCTTCTGGTATTTCAGCAAACTCAGCGGTTTTAAGCTGGGATTCTGTAGGAACACAGTACAATGTAGAGTGGGGAGCAATGGGCTTTACTCCTGGTACAGGTACAATGGTTAACCCTACTACACACACAACAACATTAACGGGCCTTGCTCCAAACACTTATTACTCATACTACGTACAACAAGATTGTTCTGCAAACCCTAGTGCAGACTCTTCTGCATGGGTAGGTCCTCACACATTTAGAACTACATGTGTTGAGATCAATACTTTCCCTTGGACAGAGAACTTTGACGATGCTCCTTGGGCACCAAATACGTCTTGGAGTTACGATGATGACACTATTGACGGATGTTGGAACAGAACACCACAAAGACCATCTTGGGATCACCAATGGTTTGTTAGACAAGGTGCTACAAGTGGTAGTTTAACTGGTCCTTCTGATGACTTTACAGGTGGTAAAAACTACTTATACGCTGAAGGAAGTACAGGAAGTACAGGACAAGAAGGATTTATTACTTCTCCTATTTTCAATACGAATTCATTGACTTCTCCATGGATGTCTTTCCGTTACCACATGTTTGGTTATCAGATAGACAGATTGGTTATTGAAGCAACTACGGATGGTACAAACTGGAATCCTATTGATAGTATTATGGGAGAGCAACATGCAAGCTCAACTGATGCATGGAGTATTCATTTTGTAGATCTTGGAAGTTATAAAAGTGCAACAACTCAATTCAGATTTAGATCCGTTAGAGGTAACGGCAGTAACTGTGATATCGCTATAGATGAAATGAGATTAGAAGAAGCTCCTGCTTGTAAGCCGATTACGGCAGTTAGCTTTATCAATGTAACAGGAACTTCATTGACTACTACTTTCAATGGTTCTTCAAACGTGTATAATATTGAATATGGTTTAGCTGGATTTACACAAGGTACAGGTACAAACCTTAACCCAACTACAGGAACAGTAAATGTTTCCGGTTTGACTGGTAATACTTGCTACGATTTCTATTATCAGCAAGATTGTCAAGCTGGTGGTAATGGTGTTTCTCAGTGGGTAGGACCTTACACAGTATGTACTTACATTACTCCAACATGGGAAGAAGATTTTTCTGTTGATTTTTTACCGAACAGAAAATGGTACGAAGCAGATGGTCAGATCGCTAACCCAACAGTATTTACAAGTACACAATA
>JAOARK010000102.1 GCA_025210575.1 Schleiferiaceae bacterium | reverse complement strand
ATCTTCTGCTAAAAACCTTTACAAGATTTATAAAGAAATTGGAAAATCAGATGAATCATTGTTTTACTATGAAGTATACATCCAATTAAACGACAGTATTCAAAACGAAGAAAACGAACGTGTTGTTATAAGAAACCAATACAAACATCAATATGAAAAACAAGCACTAGCCGATTCTTTAGAATTCCAAAAGCAGAAGAGTTGAAGGACCTTGAAATTGAAAAACAAGAAGCAGATCTAACTCAACAGCGTATTGGCTTGGCTGCCACTGGCGTAGGATTAATTCTAATAATGGCGTTAGCCTATTCTATTTACAAAGGTAAAAAGCGAAGTGATGAATTGTTATTGAACATCCTCCCTGAAGAGACCGCTCAGGAGCTCAAAGCAAAAGGTTCGGCAGAATCTAAATTAATTGAAGACACAACCGTGCTTTTCACTGATTTTAAAGGATTTACAACCATGTCAGAAAACATGTCGGCATCTGAATTGGTTGAGAATATTAATGAGTGCTTTTCTGCTTTTGACCACATCATGGAAAAGTATGGCGTAGAAAAAATTAAAACCATTGGCGATGCCTATATGGCAGCAGGTGGTTTGCCCACGCCAAATACTTCACACGTTAAAGATGTTGTATTGGCTGCACTTGAAATTGCTGATTTCATGTTGCAAAGAGCCGAAGAAAGAAAAGCGCAAGGCTTACCTTTCTTTGAAATCCGCATTGGTGTCAACACTGGATACGTAGTTGCCGGTATTGTGGGCGTCAAGAAATTTCAATACGACATTTGGGGAGATACCGTAAACACCGCCAGCCGTATGGAAAGCTCTGGAGCAGTTGGTAAAGTAAACATCAGCGAAAGCACCTACAACAAATTAAAAGATGAACCGACATTTAGCTTTGACTACCGGGGTGAAATAGAAGCCAAGGGTAAAGGCAAAGTGAAAATGTGGTTTGTGTCATTGTCTTAATCGGGCACTTTATAGAACTTTGCGGTGACTCGAAGAGGCCATTTGCTATTAAAGGCAATTGCTATTTTTAAAGTTCAACGTAACCTATGAAATTTACCTCCCTATTTCTGTTGCTTTTTTGCACGAGCTTTTGCTTTGGTCAAAAACAAACAGCCCATTGGTATTTTGGAGATTATGCCGGAATCGATTTCAACTCGGGTAATGCCTCTACTCATTTCGGGGGGGCATTAAAAGGAGAAGAAGCATGTGCCTCCATTTCAGACAGCACGGGTAAACTCCTGTTTTATAGCAATGGACTACAGGTATGGAACACCAATCTTTTTGTGATGCCCAATGGCAACAATTTAACAGGAGCCATGAGCACCGCACAAATGCTCATTGTGCCTCATCCGGGAAACAGCAAGAAATATTACATTTTTTATGCAGATGCTTTTGGTGGCCCTGAGGGATTGCGTTACTCTGAGGTGGATATGAATTTAGACAATGGATTGGGAGATGTGGTAAGTGCAAGTAAAAACACATTACTTCACAACAATTCCACTGAAAAAATGACGGCTGTTCGCCATTGCAATGGAGAATTTGTCTGGCTCCTTACACAGGAGTATACCACCAATCAGTTCTTTGCATACCTCATCGATAAAACGGGAATACATGGACCCGTAAAATCACCCTCGGGAAACACTTATGGTTGGTGCTGTAACAATCTTAAATTCTCACCAAATGGCGACTATGTGGCCTATACCGAATCGCTGGCGAACAGTAAAAGTGTAAGTGCAAAGTTGTATTCATTCGATTCACAAAGTGGAAAAACGAGCTATATCACTTCCTTACCCGTAGATAGTGCAGAGGGAGAATTGCAATATGGCTTGTCCTTTTCACCAAACAGCAGTAAACTCTATATCAGCTCTTTATTATACCGCAGTGCTTTTGGAAATAAAAACGAAGTCTATCAATACAACCTAGAATCGAATAACATCAAAACTTCGAAAACGAAAGTGTATTCTGGAAATAGTGTGTTGAATGGCAATTCTGTTGTTCTCGGAAGTATTCAAAATGCTTTAGATGGCAAAATGTACATTGCAAAAATGGCATCTGGTGGAAGCGCTAAGGACACGCTAGCCGTTATTCATCATCCCGATTCAACAGGAGCTTCTTGTGGTTTTGACTATCATGGATTGTACTTAAGCGGTCGTTCTTCTACCCTTGGTCTTCCCAATTTTATGGAAAGCTATTTCAACCCTACAAAAAACAAACCTGATACCTGCAGCTATATTGGTGTTCATGAAAACACATTAGCCAACGGACCTCAAGTTTACCCGCATCCTACGCAAGGAACTTTTTATCTAGACTTTGAAGATTATCAGAAAGAGGTGGAAATCACTTTATTCGATCTTGCCGGAAGTGTTGTTCACAAAAAACACTTTGAAAATTGCACTTCTATTGAAATGGATTACGACAAAGCAGGCTCTTATGTTCTTTGCCTCAAGGCATCAGGTGGAACAAGCTATCAAAGACTCATCATTTCACCCTAAAAGAATTCCACTTCTATTTCTTTTCTTTCTTTTTTCTTCTTTTTTCCCTTTTGTCTTTCCGCTTTTGTTGTTGTTCACTAAGTGGATGAGCCACTTTTCCAGCATATACTACTTCGCAGTTTCTAAACCCAACATCTCTAAACAGGTTGGTCACCGGACCGAACAAAGTTTTGATCACCTTTAATCTGCCCATTTCTGGATTGTCTGCTTTTCCTTTCAAGCCTTGATGAGCCATACTGCAACCATAGCGATCTACCAGATAAATATCAAAATCCAAACTATCTCCACCCACATAGTAATGTCCATTGGCTGCGAGTCTATTCTTAGGTGTGCTGAGTGCAAGATCATTTATTTGCAGAGTCCCTTGTTCTAAACTCCATTCAGACACAAATTGATTGATATGCGAACTATCACCTAATCCGGTCATCACCAACATGGTATAATCGCCCCCTTTTGTGAGCGCCAAACCCACTGGTCCAGCAAACATCACGGCTCCAACATCTATTAAATTGAAATTTTGGCTTCGTTTATATTTCTCAATAATCTTGTCGAGATCAACACCTCGTAAGGTCAATTGGTCACCATGTAAACTCAGGTCCGCTTTTAATCTATTGAGCAAGGGTGTTTTGCCTGATCTGTAATCAATATGGGTAGCAAAATGAACATTTCCTGCTAAATGAATGGGCTCATCTTCAATGTTCTCTAAAGTGTCATTTTCTGCTAACAAGGTCTCTAAAGCAACTCCTTTCTGTGGTGTTTTTAGTGTCACCTTCATATGGCTGGGCTTGTTATAATCGTAACCCATATAAAAATTGAATAGGGCATCATCCAAATCAATCACATTTGAATCAATGGTGACAAAACGTTCTTTTAATCCTACTTCGTAGCGCGTAAAAAGATTGAGTGGTAAATCGGAATACTGTATGGAATCTCCAATATGGGAAAGCATAGCCTTACCCCTTCCTTTTCCATACCCATATACTTTACTTTTAGCGTAAGTAACACTTCCATGAAATGCTTCAAAATACACGGGTATGGAGTCTTCCAAACTTCTGTCTGTCAATTTTACTTCCAAGCCCTGCATATAAACGCTATCAATTTTCAAAACAAAACTGATGGAATCCGTAGAAGCAGTATCGGGCTCTTCTTCAGCCAATGAAAAAACATTTCCAATGGTAATATCTGCGTTTTCATCTCTATCTATTAGTACTTTGGGTTGATAAAGCTCAACCCATTCTAAATGCACTTTGTTACTGAATAAGTCCTCTAAATTGGCATGAACTACAATCTTCGGAACAGAAACAACAGGTGGAGTTTTTCGGTAACCCAAACTGTCAAAAGGTTCAAATACTTGAGTATTGAGCAGGGTAAGGTCTATTTCAGGGTAGGTCCATAATGAGGAGATCTTTACTTTATCTACTTCAATGTCGCCCACCAAAATTGCGTTGACTTCGCCTAGAAGTTCTTTGGTCAGTTCATTTTTTTGATGATCAACATATAGAAATGCACCAACAATCACCATCACCACTAAGCCAAAGAGCAATGATAATATCCTTACTACTAAAGGTCTTTTTTTAGTTCTAAAGATTTTCAATGATTTCAATTTCTATCCCTACGAATTAAGGGTAAATCTACTTAAGCACATAATTCGCAGCTACGTTTTCTGACAAGAAAAGGTTTCCTTGGTCATCAACAATAACGGCTTCAATTCCCTCCAATAAATTTATAAGCTCCAACCCTCTTTCTCTTCCCATTACAAACACTGAAGTCGCTAAAGCATCGGCAAGCTCAGCATCTGGACAAATTACGGTTACGCTTGTTAACCCTTTGGTAGGCCAACCCGTTTTTGGATTTATGATATGACCATACCGCACCCCATTGATCATCACAAAGCGCTCATAATCGCCAGAGGTAACCACCGCCATGTTCGTAGAATTTAGCCATAAGAGCACTTCATTCTTTTCTAAAGGATTAACCACACCAACAGACCAAGGGCTGCCATCTGGTTTCGATCCCCAGCTCAAAAGATCTCCACCAGCATTCACGACTCCTGCAAGAACACCTTGTTCTTCCATAACCATTTTAGCTCTATTGGCTGCATACCCTTTACCTATCGCACCAAACCCAATCTTCATTCCCTTTTCCTTCAGGTAAACGGATGTGTCTTTCGAATTTAAAACAATGTTCTGGTAATTAACTTTTCGGACGGATGCAGCAATTGCCGCACCTGAAGGAGGTTGATCATAAGATTTTTTAAAATCCCAAACTTTATCGATAGAAGCAAAAGAAATATCAAAATAGCCGTTGGTCAATGTGCTTACTTTAATGCTCCTCCTAATTAGATTGAACAATTCATAATCCACTTTTACCGGGCGAATTCCAGCATTATCGTTGATGGCGTAGGTCTGAGAATTTTCATCCCAACTGGAGATCAGTTTTTCAATTCTATTGACCTCGGCCATGGCTTTTTCAATCACAACCCCTGCATGCTCCTTGTTTTCCGAAACTGCTTTAAACACAAAGGCTGAACCCATGAATAGGGTGTCTTTCTCATAAATGGAGACATTCAGTGGCTCCTGTGCTGAACACAAGAATGTGAAGAAAGACCATAAGGCTAGAACGAGAGACAGCCTCACCTTGAAGTAATCATCACTTAACATTCTAAACATATACATCACGTTTCTGCCAACTTAAGAAGGGTCTAAATATGGTAAATTTAAAATGGTGTTTACCTTCATTTTACACCCTCAAAGGTTATTTGAAAAAACATTTTTAAATGAAAAAAATAACTATTCTATTCTTACTCGTGGCATGCGGGTTATTCGCACAAAACCAAGTTGATCTTCAACTTGTAAACACCTACAAAACTGGAATTTTTGATGATTCTGGCGCTGAGATTTTAGCATACGATCCTACAACAAAAAAGGTGTTTTACACTAATGCCTCCTTAAATGAAATTGGGGTTTTAGATGTTTCTGATCTAAACAACATCACTAAAACAGAAATCACTTTACCAGCTGGAGGTGTTAACTCTGTTGACTATGCCAATGGTCACATAGCCGTAGCTTTAGAAGACACAAACAAACAAGCAAATGGTCAGGTATTGTTTTACAACGTTAACGGGACATTCGTATCAAGCGTAACCGTTGGTGCGCTTCCTGACATGGTGACTTTTAGCCCAAATGAGCAAATGGTTATTACGGCCAATGAGGGCGAACCCAATGATGACTACTCGGTTGATCCATTGGGAAGTGTGAGTATTATTGACATTAGTGGTGGCATTGCTAACGTTTCGCAAAGCGATGTATCTACGCTTGATTTTACAGCATTCAATAACAATATTGACAGCCTTGTCCGTATCAATGGAAATAATGGTTTAGCAACAGTTGCAGAAGACCTAGAGCCTGAATATGTTGCCGTTTCTGAAGACAATACCAAGGCTTATGTTGCTCTACAAGAAAACAATGCAATTGCAATTGTAGATCTTACTCAAAAAACAATCACTGATGTATTTGGCTTGGGATATAAAGACTGGAGTGTTGTTGGGAACGAATTGGATGCATCGGATAAGAGAAGTGACGTTCACTTCACGAGCTACAATAACCTTTATGGGATGTACATGCCAGACGCCACAAAATTCTTTTCTATTGGAGGCATGAACTATATCGCTACAGCCAATGAAGGTGATGGGCGCGAGTACGACAACTTTGAAGATGAAGAGAAAGTTTCCAAACTTTCATTAGACACCGTTGCTTTTCCAAATTATGCCGAGCTCCAAGAAGATACGGTATTAGGAAGACTCAACGTGAGTGCAACGGACGGTGATATTGATGGAGATGGTGATTTTGAAAAACTATTTGCCTTTGGAGGTCGCTCTTTCTCTATCTGGAATGCAGATACTAAAACCTTAGTTTATGACAGTGGTGACGAAATTGAGAAAAAAGTATTTGCTGATGACCCTATGCATTTTAACAGCACCAACGATGATAATGACTCGTTTAAAAACAGAAGTGACAATAAAGGACCAGAACCTGAAGCGATTGAAATTGGAAAATTAGGAGGTTATACCCTTGCCTTTGTTGGTCTTGAAAGACAAGGAGGCATTATGACATTTGATATAAGCTCGCCCAATAACCCAATGTTGGTGGGTTATACCAATAATAGAAATTGGGCTGTAGATGCAGATGATGGAACAGCGGGCGACTTAGGTCCTGAAGACATTATCTACGTAAACCCTAACCAAAGCCCTAATGGAAAGCCAATGCTATTGGTGGCCAATGAAGTAAGTGGTACCATTTCATTCTTCGAGATCACTTCTAACTTCATTTCTATTGAAGAAGCTCATTCTACCTCATTTTCAGTTTATCCTAATCCAACTCAAAACATCGTAAAAATGTCTGCAAAAGACCAGTATCAAGTTCTAGACTTAAACGGGAATGTAATGTTCATTACGAGCGAAACTCAACAAGTAGATTTAAGCAAATTACCCTCTGGAGTATACTTTTTACAAAACTCAAAAGGTTTTTACGCCAAAGTAATTAAAGAGTAATTTTCAAAACCAAAGAAGACTAAACCAAAAAAAGCCCAGCTATAGCTGGGCTTTTCTTTTACCTTCTTCTTCCTCCACCACCAGATCTTCCACCTTTTGGAGCTGATGATCTTTGTGGTGAGCTTTGTCTGTAGTTGTTATAGTTCTGTGAACCTCTATTTCGACTTTGATGTGAACGGTTCATCTGTTGCGTATTTGCAGGTTGAGAT
>JAOARK010000101.1 GCA_025210575.1 Schleiferiaceae bacterium | reverse complement strand
CGACAATGCAGGAAAGCAAAATGAAGAATTTTGGAATGAATATCGCGTTGCGCCTCTAGACAGTAAAGAACTTAAGACATATCATGTAATAGACAGTATTGGTAAAGAAGAGAAGTTTGAACAAAAGTTAGCAGCCTTATCTGCATTTGTAAATGGAAGATGGCGCTATAAATGGATAGACTTTGATCTAAACCGTATAATGAGTTTCAATATTTATGAAGGGTTTAGGTTAGGAGTTGGAGCTCATACAAATTACAAGTTGTTAGATTGGTTGTCAGTTGGTGGTTACGTGGCCTACGGTTTTAAAGATCAGCGGTTTAAATACAATTACGAAGCAGACATATTTTTAGATAAAGCTGGTCGTTTTTCATTAAATGGAGGGTATGTTTTTGATATTGAACAAACAGGGTCTCAACAATTTAACCTCAATAACAGAAGTAGGAGCTTGTTTAGAATAGACTATCGCAACTTGAATCAACAACAGTTTGATGAGGTGTCTAAAGTATATTTCAATTTGAACTGGAATATCTTTCCTAACCTTCATTCCAGATTGTTTGTAAATCGTCAGAATCGACTGGTCAAGGAAATTGATTATCGATTTGTTGAAAGCACAAATGATGGAGTGTATTTGGTGAATGGTTTTAATACTACCCAAGTAGGGGTTGCTCTAAGATGGGCACCAAATGACAAGTATATGGAAGGCCCTTTTGGGCGAAGACCAATTGATTTGTCCTATCCAGTTTATAAGATTCAATACACGCGTGGCGTGCCGGATGTTTGGGGCAGTAATTACGAATTCGATAAGATCGATGTTGCTATAGAATATCGCTTTAAAACAAAACGATTTGGTGAAAGTAAATTTGAACTGGCCGGAGGTTATGTTCATGGTGAATTGCCCTATTCTTTGATCTATACTTCAGTGGCCAACCGTCCTGTAAATGTAAATTGGCCCGTGCAGCCCGCTGGAATGTATGCATTTGAAACAATGTTCAACAACGAGTTTATCTCCAATGCATGGGCTCATTTTGTGTTCAGGCAAAATTTCAAAGGTTACCTCTTTAAGATTGGAAAGTTCAATCCACATGTAGAATGGATGTTTGGGGCAACCTTTGGAAGTTTGAATAATCCAGAGCAACACCAGAATGTGGAGTTCAAAACTCTAGAAAAAGGGTATTACGAAACAGGTATAGAATTCAATAAGATTTATCAAGGTTTGGGGGTAGGATTTTACTACAGAATGGGTCCGTATCAGTTGCCAAAACAAATTGACAATTTCTCAATAAAATTCACGGCTAGACTTGACTTCTTTTAAAGTGATTGGTAGCAAAAGATAGTTATCTTTGCCCGCTTTAAAATTCTGTATTTCAAGTAAGTGAATTTTTGGAACCATTTGGCGCGAATCATTCTGCGCAATAGACTTTTGTTTATAGGGCTTTTGATAGTCTTTAGCGGCTTCATGGCTTATCAAGCAAGAAATTTTAAGATTGCCTATCGCTTTGCTAAAATTCTTCCTGATACTGAACAAGCGAGTATTGATTTTGATAATCTGAACAAAGACTTTGGTAATGCCAGCAATGGAATTGTTGTAGCAGTAGAAGCCGGAAAGAATGGTGAGTTTTTTGAAGAGGAATATCAAAAAAACTGGAAAGCACTAATTGATTCCCTTCAAGCCATTGATGGAATTAAATCTGCCTTCTCTATTACCGAGGCATATGACATTGTTGTAAACGAAGAAGCAAAGGAGTTTGAACTTGTACCCTTAGCGGATTTATCTAATTCTGACAGTTCATCTGTTACATTAAAACAAAAGTTAGAGAACCTACCCTTTTACAAGGGAACCCTTTTTAATGAAGACCTTTCTGTATTTATGATTACTGTGAGTATTCAGGAAGATTTGGTGTTTAACAAAAAGGTGACTTTTATTGTTGAAGATGTAAAAGAGGTTGTTGAAGATTTTGAAAAGGCTAATAATGCGGAAGCACACATCTCAGGTTTGCCGTACATCTTATTCGCAAATGCGAATAAACTCTCTAAGGAGATCAAAATGTTTATTGCGCTTACACTTATTGTAACCGCAACAATTTTGTTTCTTTTTCTTAGGTCATTTAGAGCTACAGCGTTCAGTCTAATTGTAGTTTTTGTTGGTGTTCTTACAACCTTTGGTTTGTTTGGGCTCTTTGGTTACGAACTTTCTTTGGTAGGTTCATTAATACCACCTTTGGTCATTGTAATTAGTGTTCCAAACTGTATCTATCTCATCAATAAATATCATGCAGAGTATAAGGTTCATGGTAACAAGGCTTTGGCGTTGCAAAGAGTGGTAAGAAAGATTGGTTATGTTACGCTTTTAACCAATACTACAACAGCTTTAGGTTTTGCCGCATTTATTCTTACCAGTAGTCTTACGCTCGTAGAATTTGGTATAGTTACCTCGTTGAATATTCTCATAGTATTCTTTGTGTCAATTACTATAATACCCATCATGTATTCTTATTCAAGACCGCCTAAACAGCGTCATTATGAGCACTTAGATAAACGGTGGATTGTGGGAATGATCAAAGGACTCGAGCACATTGTTCAACACCATAGAAAGTGGGTTTATATCGTGACCGTAGCTATTGTTGGTATTGGGATTTATGGTATAACTGAAATGGTAACTACAGGAAACTTAAGCGATGATTTTGCGAAGCATGATGTGGTCTATCAGGACCTGAAGTACATGGAGCGCGAATTTGGCGGTGTGGTGCCTCTGGATATTGTGATTGATACCAAGAAGAAAAATGGAGTTCAAAGTGCGGCAGTGCTGAAGAGGATAGAAAGGGTGCAAGAAGAATTTGCTAAAGAAGAAATCCTGTCCAGATCATTGAGCATTGTTGATTTTGTGAAATTTGCAAAACAGGGCTTTTATGGTGGTAATCCAAGCGAATACTCTTTGCCCTCAAGGCAAGACAGAAGTTTTATTCTTTCTTATTTGCCAAAATCAAATGATAACAGCCTTCTAAAGTCTATTGTAGATAGCACTGGTCAAAAAACTAGAATCATGTTTCAGATGGCAGACATTGCCACACCAGATATGAAAGCTTTTCATAGCGATATGAAGGCGAGGGTAGATTCCATTTTTGATCCTGAACGTTATGACGTTACTATAACAGGAGCTAGTGTTAAGTTTGCTCGTGGTACAGACTATCTCGTAAATAACTTGATTTTAAGTTTAGCGTTGGCTATTGTGGTCATCTCTATTATCATGGCATTTTTATTTGGATCTGTGAGAATGGTCTTTATATCCATTGTTCCCAACTTAATTCCTCTGTTATTAACCGGTGGTATTATGGGACTTTTTGGTATCCCTTTAAAACCTTCTACAATCTTGGTCTTCAGCATAGCTTTTGGAATTTCTGTAGATGATACCATTCACTTTTTGGCAAAGTATCGTCAGGAGCTAAGGGCTAATAATTGGAATATTGGGAAGTCTGTTATAATTGCGATACAAGAAACAGGGGTGAGCATGTTCTATACCTCTATTGTCCTCCTGTGTGGATTTAGCATCTTTATGGCTTCGGAATTTGGAGGCTCTAAAGCCTTAGGGCTTTTGGTAGGCATTACATTGTTTTTTGCAATGCTTTCTAATTTGGTGGTCTTGCCGTCATTTTTAATGAGTTTAGATAAATGGGTGTCGGCTAAAAATTTTAGTACGGCTATTATATCTGAAGAACTTGTTGATGAGGAAGAACAAAAACAAGGTGAAAACACTTTAGAAAAAGAAAACGAAATCAACTCTTAAGATAAACTATGAAAGGTATTATTCTCGCTGGTGGTTCGGGTACAAGGTTACATCCTCTAACGCTCAGCGTTAGTAAGCAACTTATGCCGGTCTATGATAAACCAATGATCTATTATCCACTTTCCACTTTGATGAGTGCAGGGATAAGAGATATTCTCATCATTACTACTCCTCATGATGCTCCAATGTTTCAAAAGCTTTTAGGAGATGGAAGCAGAATAGGATGTAATTTTCACTATACAGTTCAAGAGAACCCCGAAGGGTTAGCGCAAGCGTTTATTCTGGCTGAGGACTTTGTGAACAATGATTATAGCGCCCTAATTTTGGGTGATAATATTTTCTACGGTACTCAAATGAATAGGGTATTGAACAATAACAAGAACCCTGAAGGGGGAGTTGTTTTTGCCTATCAGGTTTCAGATCCAGAACGATATGGCGTAGTTGAATTTGATGAGAATCTTAAAGCTATATCAATCGAGGAGAAACCAGCGCAACCTAAATCAAACTTTGCCGTACCTGGGTTGTATTTCTATGACAACCAGGTTGTAGAGATGGCGAAAAACTTAGAGCCTTCGCCTAGAGGGGAATTAGAAATTACAGACATAAATAAAATATACCTCGATAAAGGTCAATTAAAGGTTGGTATTCTTGATCGAGGAACTGCTTGGTTAGACACAGGTACATTCAATTCTTTAATGCAAGCTGGTCAGTTCGTTCATGTAATTGAAGAGCGTCAAGGTCTTAAGGTGGGATGTATTGAAGAAATTGCTTTTGAACAAGGTTTTATTGATGCAGAACAATTAGAGAGAGTTGCGGCTCCACTTGTGAAAAGTGGGTATGGAAAATATCTACTTGGCTTACTCGGTAAATGAAAGAACTTACAAAATTCAGTGAAATACTAAATAAGAAACTTGAACAGTCAAGTTTTCCTTTAGAGCCAAAGGGACTTTATCAACCTTTAGATTATTTCATGCGATTAGGAGGTAAGAGATTGCGTCCAATGTTAACTTTGATGGGTGCAGAAGCCTTTGGTTTAAACCCTGAAAAAGTAGCAGGACCAGCAATCGGGATAGAGTTGTTCCACAATTTCACGCTTATTCATGATGATATCATGGATGCGGCTCCCTTAAGAAGAGGTAAAGAGACGGTGCATAAAAAGTGGAATTTGAATACTGCCATTCTAAGCGGTGATGTTCTTTTTGTTGATTCAATTAAAAAAATATCAGAGGTAGAATCGAAGCATTTACCAGAAGTTTTAGCACTGTTTTTAAAGACTGCCCAGGAAGTTTGCGAAGGTCAGCAATGGGATATGGATTTTGAAGAAAGAGAATCCGTTTCTGAGTCTGAATACATAAAAATGATTCAATTCAAGACATCAGTGCTGTTGGGATGTGCTTTGCAGATTGGAGCCATTGTGGCTGGCGCTTCAAAAGAAGACGCTCAGCATATTTATGATTTTGGGTTGACTTTAGGTACATCTTTCCAAATAAAAGATGATTTGTTGGATGCTTTTGGTGATCCAGAGAAATTTGGAAAGCAAGTTGGAGGTGATATTCTAGCCAATAAAAAAACAATGCTCTTAATTAAAGCGCTAGAATTGGCAAATGAAGAACAGCGTGCTTCCTTGGAAAAATGGATTGCTAAAAATGATGCTCCAACTGAAAAGATAAACGCAATAAAGGAACTCTTTGAAGAGACGGGAGCGAAATCAAGTACACAGAATGCTAT
>JAOARK010000100.1 GCA_025210575.1 Schleiferiaceae bacterium | reverse complement strand
GGTTACGGTAACTTCCAGCCTACTAAAATCTTTCCGTTTATAGACATCATTGAGTTTGATCTTACTTACATAAGTCCGACCAATTCCCTGAGGTTCGGCTCCACCGAAATCTACATCTTCGCTATCGTAAAACACAAAATCGTAGTTCATCTGAACTGGAAACCACACATCACCAATCTTTTCACTTTTAGATTGAATCTCAATTCCCAAACCTTCTTCAACATCAGGCTTGGCAATAATGTTCTTTAGTGCCCAGCCATCTGAAGTAATGTAAAGCACACCCGTTAGACCATCGAATTTGCTATTTAATTTGGGTTGATAGGTAATTACGAAAGTGCTATCGCTTCCAGATATTACCGTGTCTTGAATAATAAAAATGTAGCGACTTGTGCTTCCTCCTGAAATAGGATTGATATAATCTTTGTCTAGTACGGTTATAAAATCGTTATAGAAACTAAAGCTTTGCATTTGGGTGGCGAGCAGTGTAAAAGTGGGATTCTGAAATCCGCTTACCCTAGAGGCAACCACTTTCTCGTTGTTGCGTTTAGGTGATGAACTATATTTACGTTCGCTCACAGATTCTAACAAAAAAAGGTGTTGGCTATCAAAAAACTCCTTCAATTCATAACCGCTAGAATCGACCCTAAAAGAAGCAGAATCTGTTGATTTGTTTACCCAATTAGTATCTATTGCTGCTGCTGCAGAATCTACCTTAAAGGTCACTATAAATTTATTGTAAGAAGTATAGGCAAAAGTCTCTAAAGCCTCAGGGTTATTCTTCTTTCTATTCTTTGAAGCCTTTCGAATTATTTCATGCGCAGGATTCTCACCTGCGACTAATTCTATCTGATCTAATTCGTTATCATCTTCAACTAAATAAACCTCTAAAGGCATCTTAGTATTAGAGTTTATCTCGATTACTAATGGTTCATAACCGATATACGAAAATTTCAAGGTCTTCACTTCTGACGTGGAGGAAAACTGAAATTTACCATCGAGATCGGCCGCTGTGCCCAGCTTGCTGTTGTTTACCGTGATATTTACGAAGGGTAGGGTTTCTTTTGTTTTCTTATCGTAAACCACACCATTAACATGGCTTAATTGTGCCCACATGAATAGCGGGCAATAAAACAAGAGGAATAAAAGTTTTTTCATAGTTAGAACTGGCTGATAATTATGATTGTTTCATATAAAGACACCAAAAATTATACTAAAGTTGCCTTTCCAATTGATGAATCTAAAAAATGAACGTTTACACTCGCCTTTTTGTTACACTATTTTTGATTGCACATGGTTTTCTTAGCGCTCAAGATTCACCAAAATTTCATCAAAAATTTAGAATAGGTTTTGACGCCACGGTGCATTTAGCTTTGAACCCAATCAGCGAAAAGCAAATTGATTACGAAGAGTCTTTTGTTCATTTTAAGAATGGTTCTGGCGAGCCATTACCAGGTGGAATTTTTTACATCGGTTTTGATTTAAACAAGCATCATGGATTTGCATTGAGATACACCTCGTTTAATTACAACTACGAATACAACCAGATTTACGGCAACCTTCCTGCCGGTAACCCACAGGGATATGATCGTTATTTTTTTACCGATTATACTGAATTTTACTACCAAGGCTTTTTTGTGAACTATCAGTACTCCCTAGATCTAAAATGGTTTAGACCTTTTGCTGGGCTTTCCCTTGGAAATTATTGGGTTGAATTAAAGGGCTACCAAAGGCTAAACCTTAGCGATGAAGATTACAACAGTGAAATGGTAGAACACAACGATATTCAAAGCCTCAGCTATTTTTCAATTATACCCACTTTAGGCATGAGCGCTTTCATAAACCCTCATGTGGGAGTCCGTGTTTTTACTGAACTCGAGTTACCTTTAAACAGTCCTATTCATTACAATTACAGCTATGATAACAAGTTAGACCCAGACATCGTAGAGGTCAAACAGCGAACATTCAACCCCTCTCAGCTGTTAAATTTTGGATTGGGTTTTATCTTTAAACTCCCTTAAAAGAAAAAGCCCCGACTATGTCGAGGCTTAATTTTATCTAGAACCTTCTCTATAAAGTTCCTCTATTCGCTTGTTCTCTTTCAATAGACTCGAACAGTGCTTTAAAGTTTCCGGCTCCAAAGCCTCTCGCCCCCATTCTTTGAATGATCTCGAAGAATAATGTTGGACGATCTTCAACGGGCTTGGTAAAGATCTGTAGCAAGTACCCTTCTTCATCCGCATCGATCATAATACCCAAACTTTTCAAGGTTTCGATATCTTCTCTCAACTCATGATTGTGCTCATGCAATCTATTGGGTACAGCCTTATAATACTCTTCAGGTGGAGTAGATAAGAATTCAACACCTCTTTCTCTCATTGCCGAAACGGTGCTAATGATATCATCTGTTGCAACAGCTATATGCTGAACACCTGGACCTTCGTAAAAATCTAAGTACTCCTCAATTTGAGACTTTTTCTTTCCTTCTGCAGGCTCATTAATTGGGAATTTAATACGACCGTTACCATTACTCATAACTTTACTCATCAAAGCAGAGTATTCTGTATGAATCTGCGTATCGTCAAAAGACAAGAAGTTCTCAAAACCCATTACATCTTCATACCACTTTACCCATTGGTTCATTTCTCCCCAACCAACATTACCTACCATATGGTCAACGTATTTCAGACCTACAGTTGATGGATTGTAATCAGACTCCCATTTTTGGTAACCTGGTAAAAAAGTTCCTTTATAATTCTTACGCTCAATAAACATGTGAACGGTTTCGCCATACGTGTGAATTCCTGCTTTTACGATTTCACCGTTCTCATCTTTTTCAACCGTAGGCTCTAAGTAAGATTTAGCTCCTCGAGAAGTGGTTTCTTCATAAGCTTTGCGCGCATCTTCAACCCATAACGCTACAACCTTAACACCATCACCGTGCTTTACGATATGATCGTTTAAAGAAGAGCTACTGTTTAAAGGAGTTGTTAAAACCAATCTGATCTTATCCTGTACCAAAACATAACTCGCCCTGTCTTTCATTCCTGTTTCTAATCCGGCATAAGCCAAAGATTGAAACCCAAATGCTGTTTTGTAAAAATGAGCAGCTTGCTTAGCGTTTCCTACAATAAATTCAACGTAATCTGTTCCTAAAAGGGGAAGGAAATCCTGAGCTCCTTCAAATATTTTTTCTAAACCGTAGTTAACCGATTTTATCTCTTTTGTATCTCCCATCTCTTGTTCTCTTTAGTTATGGTTTTGCAAAGTTAATACTAATGCAACCAAGATTTGTAATAGTCTTCAACCTGAATATCCAATGCTTGTTGTGTTACCATTAATGGCTTAAATGTATCTACCATTACAGCGTATTCTTCTGTGTCTTTTTGCCCAATGCTTCTTTCATACGCTCCCGGGTGTGGACCATGAGGAATTCCAGCAGGGTGCAACGTAATCTGCCCTCGTTGAATGTTGTTTCTGCTCATAAAATCTCCGTCCACATAATACAACACTTCATCACTGTCTATATTACTATGGTTGTAAGGAGCAGGTATAGCCTCCTTATGGTAATCATAAATTCTAGGCACAAACGAACAAATCACAAACGAAGAAGTTTCAAAGGTTTGGTGCACCGGAGGTGGCTGATGAACTCTACCCGTAATTGGTTCAAAATCTTGAATATTAAAAGCGTAAGGGTAATTGTAACCATCCCATCCTACAACATCAAATGGGTGGCTTGCATACACTAAACTGTGCAACATACCTTGCTTCTTCACTTTAATCAAAAACTCACCTTTTTCATTGTAGGTCTCTAATTCTTCAGGCCTTCTTAAATCACGTTCGCAAAACGGAGAATGCTCCAGCAATTGACCAAACCAGTTGCGGTAACGTTTTGGTGTATAAATAGGATCATGCGATTCAACAATAAATAATCGATTGTTTTCTGTGTCGAAATCAACTTGATAAATCATCCCCCTTGGAATCACCAAATAGTCGCCATAACCAAATTTGATATTTCCCAATTGTGTTCTCAGCGTACCTGTACCTTCATGCACAAATAGAACCTCATCACAATCCGCATTTTTATAGAAATAATCACGTAAAGATTGTTGAGGGGCTGATAACTCTAGCGTAACATCACTATTCGTTAAAACAGGAACACGACTATCTAAGAAGTCAGCAGTTGGCTTCACCGCAAACCCATTCAAGTTCATGGACTTCATGTTGCGCTCTACTGCGACTTTTGGGGTTCTATCAACAGACTCTAAAACCTCTTTTACCATTGTTGGTGGAGCCTCATGATACATTAAAGAACTCATACCATCAAAACCGATGGTTCCAAACAATTGTTCATGATAAAGGCTGCCATCCGCTTTTCTAAACGTAGTATGGCGTTTATGTGGAATCTTCCCGAGTTTATGATAAAAAGGCATTTTTTAATCTTTTATGTGAGTTCGCAAATCTTGATTTTAATCAGCGGCAATTATATGATAATTGTCAGTCTTTAAAAGCGGAGCGCAAATCAACCTTCTCATGGTTGTGAAAGATCTTCTTGTCGCTATGCTTTTTACGGTGCTCTTTCTGCTCTTCTTCTGTCATGTTAATTACCTCAACACATTCTGGGGTACAGCAGCCTTCATGCTTCTTCGCACATTCGTCACATTGAATAAACAATAGGTTACAAGCCTTGTTCGCACAGTTCACATGATTAGCACTAGGCTTACCACACTGGTGGCATTCAGAAATGATCTCACCATTAATGCTTTCACCTAACCTTTCATCAAACACAAAGTTCACCCCTTTAAAGCGGTTTTCAATTCCCTCTTTCTCAATTTGGCGATGGTAATCAATAATACCTCCATGTAATTGGTTCACATCTTTAAAACCGTGATGCTTGAGGTATGCACTGGTCTTTTCACAACGAATTCCACCCGTACAATACAACAGGATCTTCTCATCTTCTTTACCTTTCAAGTCTTCAAGAACTTCAGGTAATTCTTCTTTAAATGTATCCGCCTGTGGAGCGATGGCATTTTCGAATTTACCAATTTCACTTTCGTAATGATTACGCATGTCTACTACGATAGAGCCATCCAAGTTTTCATTCCACTCCTTCGCTGAAAGATGTTTTCCTACGTTAGTTACATCATATTCATCTTCAGGCAAACCATCTGCAACAATCTGTTTACGCACCTTAACAGCCAATTTTAAAAACGACTTTCCATTGTCTTCAACAGCCATTTTAAAAGGTACGTTCTTAAATTCAGGGAAACTGTAAAGGATATCTACAAACTTGTCCCAATTGTGTTCCGGAACATTCATTTGCGCATTGATACCTTCTTTAGCTACGTATATTCTACCCAAACAATCTAAAGCCCACCAAATTCTATATAAAGAATCGCGCATGGCTTCCGGGTCTTCAATAATCACATACTTATAAAAAGAAACGGTCTTTCTCTTAAATGTCTCTGCCTCTAATCTTGCTATAAGCTCCTCTCTTCCAAGCTTATTAATCAAACCTTTTTTTCCGCTATTCGGATCCATTCATTTCATTTTTAAAGCGTTGCAAAAATACAAAGGCAAAAGCACTTGTACCTGCCAAAAGTCAGTCTTTAAAATACGAGCGTACAAATGGCTCAATATGTATCTTTGGCGCCCCTTTAATTATTTCTAGTTATGAGCGAGACGATTTTAGTTACCGGATCTTCAGGCCAAATAGGGACCGAACTGGTAATGAATCTTAGAAAGATTTACGGAAATGATCATGTAATTGCATCAGACATAAGAGAACCCAATGCCGAAGTTATGGAAAGTGGTCCTTTTGAGAAGCTGAATGTAATGGACCGTCCTCAAATCTTTGAAATCGTTAAAAAGTATAAGGTCACTCAAGTATATCACCTTGTGGCAATGCTTTCGGCTACAGCCGAAAAAGTGCCAGAAGCAGGTTGGGATCTGAACATGAAGAGCTTTTTCTACATCATGGAATTAGCTAGGGAAGGACATTTGAAAAAAGTGTATTGGCCAAGCTCTATTGCTGTATTTGGTCCAACAACACCAAGAATCAACACACCTCAGCACACCATCATGGAACCAACAACGGTCTATGGTATTTCTAAACAGACAGGTGAACGTTGGTGCGAATATTACTTCAATAAATATGGCGTAGATGTTCGTTCTATCCGTTACCCGGGATTGATCAGCTGGAAAAGCGAACCCGGTGGAGGAACAACGGATTACGCAGTTGATATTTTCTACGAAGCTTTAAAAACAGGTAAGTACACCAGTTTCTTAAAAGCAGATACTGGATTGCCAATGATGTACATGGAAGATGCCATTCGAGGCACTATAGAGTTGGTTGAAGCTCCGGCAGAAAAAGTAAAGATCAGATCTTCTTACAATTTTTCTTCCTTAAGCTTTACTCCAGAAGTTCTGGCTCAAGCAATCCAAAAAGAAATGCCCGATTTCAGCATAGACTACAATCCTGACTTTAGACAAGCTATTGCCGAAACCTGGCCCGAAAGTATTGACGATCACTTTGCAAGAGAGCACTGGGGTTGGAAACACAATTATGATTTAAACGATATGGTGAAGGATATGTTAAAGAACCTCCGCACCAAATTGAATATTAAATAAGATAAAGCCGCATTAAGCGGCTTTTTTTTATGAATACCTGATTATTACCTGGAAACCAAGTTGAGAATTGTCATCTATTTTCTAGTGCCTCTTTCGTACCTTGAATTTATGTTAATAATCAGAAAATATTTGTTCGTTTTGTTTTCAATCTTTTTTGTTTCAGGCCATAGTCAATCTTCAAAAATAAACAAGTCGGTTGTAGACGAAGTGGATCTAAAACGCTACATGGGAACATGGTATGAAATTGCAAGATTCGATCACAAATTTGAACGAGGGTTACAAGGTGTTACAGCTACCTACAGCTTTAAAGATGATGGCAAAATAAAAGTTGAAAACAAGGGCTATAAAGGTTCTTTATCTGGAGAACAGTCTATTGCGATTGGCAAGGCAAAACTGGCAGACTCAAAAAACACATCGAAACTTAAAGTCTCTTTTTTCTGGATTTTTTATGGAGACTATTTCATTATGGAATTAGATACAGATTACCAATGGGCCGTTATTGGGAGCAGCTCAGATAAATATCTGTGGATTCTATCAAGAACACCTCAAATTTCAACAGAAGTCTACCAAATGTTATTGAACAAGGTTTCTAGAAGAGGGTACGACATTGACCAACTCATAAAAGTTGAACAACCTTAAATAAGGTTAAGACTTATCATAAAATAAATCAAAAGGCTAATCTCTGATTCGGCCTTTTGAACTTCAGTTGCTATCCCCTACCTTTCTCGTCTAAATCAACTTCAATGAAAAAGTTCTTATTCTCAATACTCTCTATAAGTATCCTTCATTTCGGTTACAGCCAAACCAGCACCCCAGAAT
>JAOARK010000099.1 GCA_025210575.1 Schleiferiaceae bacterium | reverse complement strand
TTATACATCCCCGATTTAATGAAATTGTCTGCCACTGACAAGGCGTAAACAAATCGAGAACATTGATTTCGCACATCTAAGGCACCTATCTCCTTAATTCCTAATTGATGCTGAACTTGTACCCCTGGTCCGGGGAAATACAGATCAGGACTTAGCGTAGCGAATATGATAAAGTCTATATCATCTTTTGTAATGCCGGCATTTTCAATGGCCATTTCCGCAGCTCTCGTACCCATAGTTGAAGCAGTGTTACCATCTCCTTCTACTACCCATCTTCTTTCTTTAATTCCAGTTCGTTCAACAATCCATTCGTCACTGGTTTCCATAAATTCAGAAAGGTCTGCATTGGTTACTACATTCTCGGGCAGGTAATGACCCATTCCTATTATCTTCGATTTGTACATAATTCTGGTTTTTGAAGGACGGAGACACCCTCCGTTTTGAGTAAATATAGCGCAATTTTTCAGGTAAAAGATGGAGTTCTGTCAGCAAAAAAGTCAAGCTGTCAGTAAATGCCTGAATGGCATATACTTTGCCAATGCTGCAGCAGAATTTTGAATTTAAATTTTTAAGATATGGCAACAGGAAGAATTAATGTTACGGCAGATAATATCTTTCCAATTATTAAAAAGTTCTTATACTCTGATCATGAGATCTTTTTAAGAGAACTTGTTTCTAACGCAGTTGATGCAACACAAAAGCTAAAAACATTAAGCAACCTTGGCGAAGCGAAAGGTGAATTAGGTGATCTAACTGTTCATGTAGATGTGGACGAAAAGAAAAAAACTATAACCATAACCGACCGTGGTATTGGTATGACCGCAGATGATGTAGAGAAATACATTAATCAAGTGGCCTTCTCTGGTGCTGAGGAATTCTTGAAGAAGTACGAAGGTAAAATGGAAGGGTCTGAAATTATCGGACACTTTGGGTTGGGTTTTTATTCGGCATTTATGGTTGCCAGTAAAGTAGAGATCAAAACCAAATCTTTTACGCAGGGCGCAGACGAAAAAGGAACGCACTGGATTTGTGAAGGTTCACCTGACTTCGAAATGAAAGAGGTGAAGAAAAAAGATCGTGGTACAGAGATCACGCTTCACATTGCAGAAGACAGTACAGAATTCTTAAGCGAGAATAAGATCAACGAGCTCCTTAAGAAGTACGCTAAGTTTATGCCTGTTTCTATCCAAGCGGGAGAAAAAGATGAAAGTCAAAAGGTTTCAGCTGAAGGCGAAGAAGACAAATATGAGACGGTTAAAGTACCGAACATCATAAATAACACGCAACCTGCCTGGATCAAGTCTCCATCTGAATTAAGCAAAGAAGACTACGACAAATTCCATGAGGAGCTTTACGGGTTTACAATGGACAAGCCATTGTTCAACATCCACCTAAATGTAGATTATCCATTCAACTTGACAGGGATATTGTATTTCCCGAAGATCAAGCCAAATATGGAGATCCAAAAGAACAAGATCCAGTTATATCAAAAGCAAGTATTCATTACAGATTCTGTAGAAGGTATTGTTCCTGATTTCTTGACCTTGTTACAAGGAGTTATTGACAGTCCAGATATTCCTTTGAACGTTTCTCGCTCTTACCTACAAAGCGATGGTAATGTGAAGAAAATTTCGAATCACATTACGAAGAAGGTTGCAGATAAACTGAATGACATGTTCAAGAATGACCGCGAAGACTTCCAAGAAAAATGGAATGACATTCGTGTGATTGTTGAATATGGAATGCTTACAGAAGAGAAGTTCTACGACAAGGCAAAGAAGTTTGCTCTCTATCAAAACGAAGAAGGATCATTCTTTACTTGGGATGAGTATTTAGAGAAAATCAAAGAGAATCAAACAGACAAAGACAATAACACCATAGTTCTTTACGCAGCGCATAAAGAAGGTCAACATGCTTACATCGAAAAAGCAAAAGCAAAAGGATATGACGTGTTGATTCTTGAAAGCCCGTTGGTAAGTCACTTGATGCAAAAAATAGAAGGTGACAACCAAAACGTAAAATTTGCGCGTGTTGATAGTGATTTGATTGACAACTTGATCAAAAAAGATGAAGATCGCGTTTCTAAGTTAACAGAAGACGATAAAACTAAAGTGAAGGAATCAATCGAGGCGAACGTACCAAAAGAGAAATTTACGGTTCGTTTAGAAGATCTTGATTCTGAAGAACCAGCGTTCACGATTACCGTTCCTGAGTTCATGCGTAGAATGCGTGAAATGCAGGCTACCGGTGGTGGCGGTATGTATGGAATGATGGGCGATATGCCTGAGATGTACGACCTTGTTGTAAATAGTAATCATGAGCTAACATCAAGAATCTTAAACGAAGATGACGGAGACAAACAAAAGTCTTTGATTACTCAAGCTACAGATTTGGCTAAACTGCAACAGAATCTTTTACATGGCGAGGAGTTGACGAACTTCATTAAACGCAGTTACGACTTGATTGGATAACAATCATTAACGATAGATAAAACCCGGCCTTTGGTCGGGTTTTTTATTTCCTTTAAGTCTCTTGTTTTATGGGGTAGTAAGAAATACGCTATTCCTTCGTTATCCAATACATGAAAAGATTCTTCTTTTTATTCACTCTTCTTTGGGGAAGTCTTTTTGCTCAAGGCTTAGAATTCGTCACCTTGTACACGGAGGCAATTGGTGAGAAAGTCCAGCTGACTTGGGAGGTAGCCGCAGGCAATCAATGTCAGAATGTTGAATTGCAACACAGCATAGATGGAGTCTCATTTAGCACATTCTTCACCTATGCCGGTATTTGTGGTGACCCGAATGTAACCCTCAGTTACAATGAGGCACACGGTCAACCCATATTGAACCACGCTAATTATTACCGGGTAAAAGTGAATCAAGATCTTTCACATGTTAGGCGAGTTTTTGTCAATTCCAACAACGAATTGAATATCCAACGTAATAGAGACCATAGCTATGAGATTCTTTTTAATAGCTCTGGAGATCCTTTTACAGTAAGTATATTTTCTATCAATGGTCACCTTTTGTATACAAGGAGTTATGAAGGTCAAGCAGCTCCTGTTTATTTACCCGAAGTTAGCGGGTTACACAAGGTTCTTATTCTTGAACAAAGCGGAAGAGTTCTGGCTAAAAAATACTGATTCTACTATGATCTAGATGCGTAGCTAGATTGCAATTTTGTTGTAACATTGTTGCGTAAAATTTATGTCTTAAAAGATGGAAAACATAGCAAACGATCCTTCGCGTAAAACATGGATAAATGTTCCGGACAATAGCGATTTCCCAATTCAAAATATTCCCTTTGGTGTTTTTATAACTACTGATGATGAAATAACAACAGGTACTCGTATTGGCGACACCGCAATTGATCTTAATGACCTACAACAATTAGGGTATTTTGAGGATATCGACTTACCTGATGGATTGTTTTTACAAGATACGTTGAATGACTTTATTAGTCTAGGTAGAAGTGTTTGGCGTCAAGTTCGAGGAAGATTAGCTGAAATCTTTGACGAGACCAATCCAAAATTAAGAGATAACGAAGCGCACAAGCGCGAAGTTCTATATCCTATTAATGAGGTTCAAATGTTAATGCCTGTGTTTGCACAGGATTATACAGACTTTTACTCTTCAAAAGAACATGCCACCAACTTGGGAACCATGTTCCGTGATAAAGACAATCCACTATTAGAAAACTGGCTGCACATTCCTGTAGGATACCATGGCCGCTCTTCTTCTATCGTAATTTCTGGAGAAAACATCCATCGTCCAAAAGGGCAAACGAAAGCTCCCGGTGCTGATGGCCCATCTTTCGGTCCTTCTAAGCGTATGGACTTTGAGTTAGAAATGGCGTTTATCACTTCAGATGGTAAACCTTTAGGAGATAGAATTTCGGTTGCTGAGGCAGAGGACTATATCTTCGGTATGGTAATTTTTAACGATTGGTCGGCAAGAGATATCCAGAAATGGGAATACGTGCCATTAGGGCCATTTTTGGGAAAAAACTTTGGTTCATCAATTTCTCCTTGGGTAGTAACTCTTGATGCTTTAGAACCATTTAGAGTGTATGGTCCCGAACAAGATCCTAAACCATTGGATTATTTACAGAGTAACGGCCCAAGAAGCTATAACATTAACCTAGAGGTATATATTCAGCCAAAAGACAGTGTTGAATCTAAAATCAGCACATCTAATTACAGGTATATGTATTGGAACATGTGTCAGCAATTGGCTCACCATACGGTGAATGGATGTAACATTAATTCTGGTGACATGATGGCTTCTGGTACTATTTCTGGACCAACCCATGACTCATGTGGTTCTATGTTAGAATTATCAAGAGGTGGTACTGAGAAATTAAAACTAGACGATGGCCAGGAGCGTGCATTTATTGAGGACTACGATACTGTGGTGATGAAAGCTTTTAGCACAAACGACAATGTAAGAATTGGGTTTGGAGAAGTTAGATCTCAATTGCTTCCTGCAAAATAACAAGCGGTTTTAGCTTAATTACATCCCGCTTTTTAGCGGGATTTTTTTTGCACTTAATTGGCACTGTTGGTTTGCAAAGGCCATGATAATTTGTTTAATTTAACTTAACAATAGTAGACGTTCAGCAGCGTTTTAGCTTTCGCTGGAAATCAAGAGAATGTATGGCAGAAGAAAAGGAAGAGGTAGAAGTATCTGAGGAGAATAAAGAGATTGTAAATAAGTATAGATCGTTACTCAGAAGCATTGAGCGTAAAACTGAGGCTTCAGACAAAAAACTTATTCGCAAAGCTTTTAATCTTGCAATGGATGCGCATGCTGATGTAAGAAGAAAGTCGGGAGAGCCATATATCTTACATCCTATCGCTGTGGCTACGATTGTTGCCAAAGAAATTGGTCTTGGCCCCACTTCTATTGCAGCTGCTCTGCTACATGATGTTGTTGAAGATTCTGATTACACACTTGAAGACATTGAGCGCATTTTCGGTGAAAAGATTGCCCGAATCATTGACGGGTTAACGAAAATCTCTGGAGTCTTCGATCAAAACGTAAGTGTTCAGGCAGAGAATTTTAGAAAAATGTTGCTCACCATCTCTGATGATGTTCGCGTAATTCTCATAAAGCTTGCTGACCGCCTACACAATATGCGCACAATGGAAAGT
>JAOARK010000098.1 GCA_025210575.1 Schleiferiaceae bacterium | reverse complement strand
GCGGAGCTTATGGTACCATTAGCTATTGCACATCGGCAGGAAGCAACTGGAGTTACGAATGGATAGCCAATGTAAGTGTGGGTTCTTTCTCAAACAATTCTGGTGCTGCTGGTTATTCAAACTTTACGGGGCAAACCATTAACGTGAATGCAGGACAAAGCTATTCTATAAGCTTAACTCCTGGATTTTCAGGAACGGTTTACCAAGAATATTGGAAGATCTGGATTGATTACAATGCCGATGGCGATTTTAATGATGTTGGTGAATTAGCGTTTGACCCAGGGTCAATGAGTTCAACCACAGTAAATGGTAGTATTTCTATTCCTGCGAGTGCTTCAGGATCCACTAGAATGCGTGTATCTATGAAATGGAACGCTTCACAATCGGCCTGTGAAACGTTCAGTTACGGTGAGGTTGAAGATTATACTATTGATATCAGCTCTGGTGGAGGCGGAGATGTAACTCCACCTTCAACCCCAGGAAGTTTAGCAGCAAGCAACATTACTCAAACAAGTGCAGATTTGAATTGGAATGCTTCCACAGATAATGTAGGTGTAGATCATTACAATGTTTATGTTGGAGGCTCTCTTCACGGAACAACAACAGGGACTAGCTACACCGTTGGTGGACTTACAGCAAGTACAAGCTATTCCTTATCTGTTGAAGCTGAAGATGCAGCTGGGAACAAGTCGAACATGTCAAGTGTAAACATAACGACCTTGACCGCTCCAGATGTGACCCCTCCGAGTACGCCAACAGGATTGTCTGCCAGCGGCACTACTCAAACGTCAACTGCTTTGAGTTGGAACGCATCCACGGATAACGTTGGGGTGGACCATTATAATGTATATGTCAATGGTAGTTTGAATGGAACATCAAACACAACGTCATATTCTGTAACAGGATTGGCCGCGAATACCACCTATACTATGGCGGTAGAAGCCGAAGATGCTGCTGGAAACACATCGGGTTCAGCCTCAATAAATGTTACCACATTGGCAAATCCAGATGTAACACCACCAAGCACGCCAACAAGTTTGGCAGCCAGCAATACCACGCAAACCGCCACAGACTTAAGCTGGAATGCAAGCTCTGATAATGTGGGTGTAGATCATTACAATGTTTATATAAATGGAGGTTTGGATGGAACATCTAATAGTACTTCATATTCAGTTACAGGGTTGTCTGCCAACACCACCTATACTATGTCGGTAGAAGCAGAAGATGCAGCAGGCAATACTTCGGGTCAAGCAACAGTAAGTGTAACTACGCTTTCTGGTGGCGGTGGTGGACCTGTGGTTCTTTCTGCGGACTACTTTGAAACTGGCTGGGATGGCTGGGCCGATGGAGGTAATGATTGTCATAGATATGCCGGAACACGATCTTATGAAGGAACTTATTCAATTCGATTAAGAGATAACTCTGGTACAAAATCTGCGATGACTTCTGGAAGTTATGATCTGACTGCTTACAATCAGGTGGAAGTGGAATTCTATTTCTATCCGAATAGCATGGAGAATAACGAAGACTTCTGGTTGCGCTATTATGACGGTAGTTCTTGGACCACTGTTGCCACATGGGCGAGAGGAAGTGAATTCAATAATAACACGTTTTATACTTCTACAGTAACCTTAAGCAGTGCCAATTACACTTTTCCAAGTAATGCACAATTCAGATTTCAGTGCGATGCCTCGGGTAATGGAGATAGAATCTACATTGATCAAGTAACGATAACTGGAGCGAACGTAACCAACTTTATGGCACCAACCGGACCGGTAGTTGGATTGAATAAAATAAGAGTGGGTAACGCGGATGAAAAAGCATTTGATGAAAATGAATTGACTATTTATCCAGTACCAACTCGTAACGAACTGAATATAGACACTGATCTTGAAATAATAAGCATAAGTGTTTATGCCTTAGATGGAAAAGTTTTGATGGCTGAGAAAGGAGAAGTTGACCACATCAATGTAGAACGATTGATGCCAGGAGCTTATATCCTCAGTATTCAAACAGAAGACGAAATCATCACGAAGAAGTTTACCAAGGAGTAAACCTCAAACTGCGAAAGAAGGCGGCTTCAAGAAATTGAAGCCGCTTTTTTTTTATTTCCCAAAGGTGTATTGTCCTCCTACTCTAAACCCTGTTAAACCGTAGGCCTCTCCTTCGCCATAATAACCTGCTAAGAATAAGGTAGGGCTAAATCCAGCATTAAACCATGCATTTATTCGCCAGTGCTTATTAATATCAAAATAGGGGCCTATAATTATTTTTAACTCCGGAAGCATCATGAAACCAGTATTATAATTGTAATCATCAATTATAGGTTCGCCCCATAAATCTACACTTGTACGTGAATAATTTTCATTTACCATACCTAAACCAACACCCAAGCTGGTGCCAAAAGACAAACCAAATGAGGGGGCAATTTCTTTAAAAGCTAGAAATACAAATTCAGCGGTTACAATGGTCCATTGGTCTGTTCCTTTCAAGTAATCTTCATAATCGTCAGTGTGGGCGTAATCTTCAGAAGCTCCTTCTATTTGCAGGCCTCCGCCTAAGAGTAATTCTAAACCATTTTCTCTTACCCAAACTTTGCTCATGTTTATAGCTCCACCATATGTCTGTAGTTTATCTCCTTTTAAGTAGTATGAGTTTGACTTGGTTCTGTTGGTCATGGTACCGTTAAATAGAACAGCTCCTTGGCCAAAAATGGAGAATGAAAGAATAAAGGCAATTAGGGTTACAAGAAGTTTCATGTTTGGGTGTGTTTATATTGCTAAAATAAGCCTAAGTAATAGGGTTGTTATGGAAGATTCAATAAGACCCTTTTGATTTTTTGCAAAAAATGAGAACGGAGCCAAATCTTTAAAATCGTGCTGGTTCTAGCAATGTGCGCGAGTTACTTTTTATAGAATAAAAGCGCAATGAGAATAAACCCGACACCAGTTAATGTTGGCGGAAGCATATCTGCTTTAATTCCCAAGAAAATCATGTATCCGGCCACAAGTAACAGTAATATGAGAAGCACATTTTTCATTATTCTAAGCTTTTTGTTTTCCTAAATGTAATGAGAATCGGTTACTTCTATAAAAAAAGGAGCCCTAGGGAGCTCCTCTTTAATCTAATATTTCAAATCTAAGATTCGTTTTCGGTTTTAAATATTGAATCTTAAATTTTAAATAACCCTAACCAACCACGATATTTATAATCTTACCTGGTACAATAATCACTTTACGGATGGTTTTACCATTGATGTAACCAGCTGTTTTTTCATGAGCCATCACTGCTTTTTCAATTTCGTCTTTGCCCATGTCTAATGGTAATGCCATGGTAAAGCGCATTTTGCCGTTAAAGGAAACTGGATAGTTCTTGGTGCTTTCGACTAAGAATTTTTCTTCATGTTGCGGGAAGGTTTCACGGCTAATGCCGTTGTGACCTAAGATGCTCCAAAGCTCTTCTGCAACATGTGGGGCGAATGGTGAAACCAAAATTGCCAATGGCTCAAGAATGCTTCTCTTGTTGCATTTTGCATCGTTCAGTTCATTTACACAAATCATAAAAGCAGAAACAGAAGTGTTGAACGAGAAGTTCTCAATATCCTCGTTTACCTTCTTAATACACGTATGTAAAGTCTTTAATTCTCCTTCTGTTGG
>JAOARK010000097.1 GCA_025210575.1 Schleiferiaceae bacterium | reverse complement strand
GGCTTACCCTTTTGATCAATTTTAAAATAATGCTTGTTGCAAACTATATTAGAACTAAGTAAAACTGAATCTAATTGATTACTCGACTTCTCATTTCCCAGTTCAGCAACCTTTATTTTTTCAGGAACCTCAACATTTATTTCGTAGGTTTTACAAGAAGTTAATGTCAAAAAAACAAAGATGAAGCATAGGAGTAGAACTTGGTATTTCTGGTGCATTGATTTGATCATCTTATAAATTTAATTTATTATTTGAAAACTCATCTAATTGAATTCCCAGAATGATCTAATAAACCGCTCAAATTAAGATTAGTATAACAATAGTTTTGTACTTAAACTTTTATTCAAATATTTCCTGGACCTTATTAGAAACAACATTTACATTAACCTTTATCTCATCAAGCTTTTTGATTTCTTGTTGTTCAGTATAGCCTCTAATCTTGCCCTTTGTCTTTAAGAAAAGTGAAACGGCTTGAAACTTTATCCGTTCATCATCACTTTGCATTAAGTCCCTTAGACTCTCCTCCGCCAGGTCTAAACTTTCTTCCAAAATATCTTCAAACTCGTCAGGATTTTTAAGCGCCCTTTCCCTTGCCGCCTGGCGGGAATACTCGATCCCAAATTGATTTTTAATCGCATCCCTAGTCCTAGCATAAAGACCTCCACAATCCCTAAGGATGATCCAAAATTCTTTGTCTGACAGCTTCTTATTCCTACTCATATTGACAAGTTAAGACATGTTATATCAAATAATTACAACTATTACCATCCATCATTAACAAGTTTATGGGTAGATTGTAGATGTCAATTACATTTTTTATTTCTGGATCAATCACAGGCATTGCTATCACCATGCCTTCCTGGGCACAAAAGCCCGACTCAAGTTTGAGTCGGGCTTTTTTTATTACCCTCAAACCTTCTAATAACTCTCCAGAATAAATGGCATACAACTATAACAAGAACCAACTCTTGAGTTCAATACATTATATATATGTTGGTTATTTAACCATCTATGAATAAATGATCATTTAGATAATAATATAACAGAACATCTTTACTCTAAATCAAGAGTTTAGATCCTCAAACTCAGGTAAACCCTTCGATAACTAACTACAGTGTTAAATAGATAACACATCCTAACTTTGCTGTTTTTAAATATTGCTCTATATTCAAGCCCTCCTTAGACCTATATATTTTTATTAATTAAAATTTAACAGATGAGAAAACTTTTACTTCTTGCAAGTATGATTGTGGTTGGCTTCACTGGGTATTCCCAAGATACCCTGACAACGCTCCCCACCTTCATTAACAACAATGGTTCGAGTGCAATTTCTTTCGAGATTATCGCTACTCAAGCCATAAAGATCACCGGTCTTTCCAATATTTGGAATAATGGTGTCGCTACTACCGATATATGGACCAGACCTGGTGCCATAAATGGTAGTGGATCAATCCAGGTGAATACTGCCAATGGTTGGTCGCAACACCAAACAGGTGTAACCATCAACGGTGCAAACGGCACAACACCGGCATGGGTATCGGGTATGACCCCCATTACGGTTGCCGCAGGTGATACATTAGGTATCGTTATTACAGGTAGTATGCGTTACTACACGGCCACAAACGCTCCAACAACAACTTTCCCCGGACAATTTGCAACGTTAGCTGCAGGTAGTCTATCTAACGGTTTTGGTGGAGTGGTGCCTAACTTAACAAATGACCCTCGCGGCTTCTTGGGACATGTCGTGGTGGAGCAAGATTTGTTAGGAAACTGTTCTCCTTACACAGATGTAAGAGACTCTAACTTAACCGCTACTACAGCCACAATAAAGTGGACACCTGGTACAGGTAACACTTCTTTTTGGGTTGAATACGGTGCTCCTGGATTTACCCCAGGTACAGGTACTAAAGTAACAGGTACTTACCCAGGCGTTCAGCCTCCAGTAATCTTAACAGGTCTAAGTGTTAATACAGATTACGAATATTATATAGGTGAGATTTGTAACAATGGTGTTGACTCTGTTTATAATGTAAGCCCATACGCCTTCAAAACAACCAAGCTTTGTGCTCCGGTGAGCAACTTCATGGCTTCTAATGTTTTGGCAACATCGGTTGACCTAAGCTGGGTTCACCCAGGAGGTGCAAATAGCTACACTATATATTATGGTGCAGGTCAAAGTGTCTCTACTACAAGTTCTCCTTATACATTAACAGGTTTAACTTCTAACACTTCTTATGACATTTACATCGTTGCTGATTGTGGTGCAGTAAATGGAATGAGTGATTCAATTGGACCAGTTTCTATTCTAACTCCTTGTACCATTTTCACTGCTCCTTTTGCAGAGAACTTTGACGGTGCGAGCTGGGTAGCTTCTGGAAACAATAACAACAATGCTGTTGATCCATGTTGGACTTCTACTCCTAACACTTCTGCTTCTGCAGTGTTCAAGTGGATCCCTAGAAGTACTGGACCAACTTCTGGTAACGGACCAACTTCTGATTACACAGGTACTAACTTTATGTATTGTGAGGCTTCAGGTAGTAGCTCTGGTAACACAGCAGACTTGATTTCTCCAATTATTGATGCTAGTGGTTTAACTACTCCAGCATTATATTTCCACCAACACAGATACAGTAATGCAACCATTGCTGATATGCAAGTTGAAGTATCTAATGATTTAGGTGCTACTTGGGATACAGTTTACTCTGTAACCGGTGACATCCAGACTTCTGCAAGTGACGCATGGTCTTTAGAGTATGTTAACCTTGCCGCTTATACTGGTGACACTATCATGGTGAAATTCCGCCAGATGGGTAACGGATGTTGTGGTGATGCTGCAATCGACAATGTGGAAATCAAGGAAGCTCCAACTTGTCCATGGCCTACAAACATTACTGTAAACTTTATTACAAGTACTTCTGCTGTTGTAACTTGGACAGATCCTTCAGGCTCTTCTTGGGACATTGAGTGGGGACCACAAGGATTCCAACAAGGAACAGGAGCTATTAAGACTACTTCTACCAACCCAGATACTTTAACAGGATTAAGTTCTAACACGTGGTATGATGTTTACGTAAGAACAAACTGTGTATCTTCAGGTAACGGAACTAGTATTTGGACTGGACCTATCGCGTTCAAAACATTGTGTAGCCCATTTACGGCTCCTTATTTTAACGACTTCTCTTCTGATGTAGCGAACCAAATTCCAAACTGTTTCAACAAGATTCAGACATATGGTACGGGTAACTTCCAAGCTACAGTAGAAACAGAAGCATTTGGAACTCCATATTCTACGCCTAACCATTTAGGATTATACAATTGGTGGCAGTTCACTGCTGCAGATGTTCTGGCAGCTGTTACGCCTGCATTCTCAGATATGTCTGTTGGTGACAAGCGAATCAATTTCTTCGCAAAATCTACATGGGCAGGTAACCGTCTTATTGTAGGAACTACTGCCGATGGCGTTACTATCAATGTAATTGACACCATTACTTTTGGAACAGCAAACAATTATCAACAATACTTTATTGATCTTACTGTTGCCAACGGTTACAACGGAACAGATAATCAAGTTGTTTTCCAATTTGACTTAAGTAACCTAACGAACACATTCGATTATATCTATATCGATGACTTTACGTACGAGCAAATCCTTGCTTGTAACCCTCCAATTATTACCACTTTAGGTGCAAATGCAGGTATTACATCTGCTCAATTATTCTGGGGTTCTTCTCAAGGGGATAGCACAGATGTTCAATGGGGTATTGGTGACTTTATTCAAGGCACAGGTGTATTAGTTGGTGGAACTCGCGTAGGCGGTGCTACTGACACTGTAACTG
>JAOARK010000096.1 GCA_025210575.1 Schleiferiaceae bacterium | reverse complement strand
TCTCTACAACGGTAAGGACCTCTTAAAGCTAAGTTCACAAGAAAAACGAGCGTTGAGAACAGAAGTACAGATCATTTTTCAAGACCCATTTTCATCTCTAAATCCTAAGCAGAAAATAGGCGATATTATGTTGGAGCCGATGTTGGTGCACGGTATTGAAAAAAACACCGAAGCCAGAAAGGAAAAAGTGAATTGGCTCTTGGAAAAAGTAGGACTCCCCAAAGAAGCCGCTTTGAAATATCCGCATGAATTTTCGGGTGGGCAAAGACAGCGTGTGGGTATAGCTCGTGCCTTAGCACTTCAACCCAAACTCATTATTTGCGATGAATCTGTTTCCGCCTTAGATGTTTCCGTTCAGGCGCAAGTACTCAATCTTTTAAACGACCTAAAAGATGAGTTTGGTTTTACGTACATTTTTATTTCTCATGACCTGAGTGTGGTACATTACATGAGCGACCATTTGGCCGTTTTAAACAAAGGAGAAATAACAGAATATGGTGAAGCCACCTCTATTTATAGAAATCCTGAAAAGGAATACACCAGAAAATTGCTCAACTCCATACTGGAATAATACCGAAATTGGCACTTGAACCTATTTTATTCCGTATACCTTAATAAACCTAACTCCATGAAAAAGCTAGCCACCCTTTTATTTCTTTTATTATCAATCACCTCTTTTGCTCAAAACTATCAATATCATCCTTTCCCTAAACAAACGGGTTACTGGAAATACATTGAAAAAGATTGGCAATGGATTTGGACAGGAAATTGGATTAATGAAGAATATAAAGCGCAAGGTGATACATTGTACTCTCCAGGAGAAGGGGCGTACTATGAAAAAAACAAACGTATTTATTATCGCTACGACACAAGTTCAGTATTCAAGGTTCTTTACGATTTCAATTTAACTTTAGGAGACACCTTTGTAAATCCTTTTTATGAATCTGGCAATCCTTATTGGACAGATTCTATGGCCGTGGTTACCCTAGAAGATTCTAGCGGATTAAGCTTTGGGTTTTATGGCAGACGCACTTTATACTTAGACGGTCAACCGTGGATTGAAGGCATTGGTAACCCGAGCTATCATGGAATTAAACACAACCTACATCCAGGTTCATTATCTGGGGGATGGGAATTTAAATGTTTGTATTACGATGGTCAATCTGTTCCATGCCAGAATGCGTATATTTTAGGTGAAGAAAAAGAATATTCAATTCAACCAAAGCTCTTTCCCAACCCGACCCATAACAAATTGATCTTGAAGAATCTTCCAGTTGATAGCCAATTAGAAATCTTTGATGTGATGGGGGTGAACTTAACACATCAAGTAACAATTGATGGAGAGGAATTAGATGTTTCCAGGCTAAAACCCGGTACTTACCTTTTAAAACTGTCTGGTGCTAATGGCGCTACTTTTAAACGGTTTGTGAAAGAGTAACTTCTGATTACCCTACATTGAGGAATTCATTGATAGAATATCCCATTTCATTCAAATAGCCTCTGGCGATCATCAACACTCCAAAGCCAATAAGAATTACACCAACGGTTTGCTCGATTTTTAAGAGAATAGCTGGCGTCAATTTCTCCTTGAGCTTTTTTGCAAAGGCAATTTTGGCAATGTCGGTTAGTAAATAAGCCAATATCGTTGCTGTAAAATATATCAACAACAATGTGCTGTCATCGTTAACCGTGGCTTTCATCACTAAACTTGTGGTGAGCCAATACGCCAAAACACCCATATTCAAAAAGTTCATCGCAAACCCTTTGATGTAATATACCTCGTACGAAGTATCTTTTTGTTCCGCTGCTTTCGCTAGAGCCGGATTCTTCTTTTTTCGATTCGCAGAAATAACATTGTAGACTCCGAAGGCCGCAATGAGCAGTCCACCTATACCATACACCCAAATAGCATGTTCTTGAATTTTGATAAAGTCTGCGCCAAACCAAATGAGAATTACAAAAAGAATATCTGCAGAAATTACTCCGGCATCAAAAACCAAAGCTTTACGCGCACTTTTATTTAGTGCAATATCTATTAACAACAAGAATACAGGTCCTACCATAAAGGCCAGGGTAACTCCCAATACAATTCCTGCAATTAATATTTCTAGCATTATGGGTAAAAATTAAAAAAGGGCAGAGAGTTTCATCTTTGCCCTTTCATTTTATGTATTGTTGACTTATTCTTCGCTTGAAGATTCTTTTTCCGCAGCTTCTTGTAATTTCTTTAAGTCTCCTTTCAACTTGGTGACTTGCTTTTTGGCATTCGCCAAATCTTTACTCAGGCCAGCATTATCCGCTGTTAGTTTTTCAATTTCAGCCGTTTTCTCTGTCACCTCTTTTTCGGCAGCCTTTAGCTTCTTACGCTTGCGCGCAACTTCATTCTTAAGGTTGTCTATGTTCTTTTCTAGCTCTACAATTTCTTTGTTCAAATTGTTGGAAAGAATATACGAATACGCGATGTACACCAAAAAGCCAACAGAAAACAGGCGGTTCACCAAAGACATCGCTTCAATATTGTTTTCTACAGTTCCAACATACATCATATACATAGCAGCGGCCAGAATTAAAAATGCTACTACCAATACCAGAATTTCGAGTTTCTTTCCTTTCATAGATTTCCTAAACTTTAATTGTGATAGGGTTCAAAGTCAAGCTGTTTTTTGTCTACGTCCGCGCTTTTCACGCGAATTCGTAACGTGTCGCCAAGTTGGTAAATTTTACCCGTTTCTTCACCAAAAATGCAGTAATTTTTTTCATCAAAGGTGTAATAATCGTCTTTAAAATCTCTTATCCGTATCATTCCTTCGCAATGATTTTCGATGAGTTCTACATACACACCCCAGCTGGTTACCCCAGAGATTACTCCGGTAAAATCCTGACCCACAAATTCTTCCATGTATTTCACTTGCATGTACTTTATGGAAGTACGTTCGGCATCGCTAGCCATTTTTTCACGTTCGCTACTATGGCTACATAATTCTTCGTACGGCTCCGAAGCAGGTGATTTTTTACCATCCAGGTAATCTTGTAAAAGACGGTGCACCATTACATCTGGGTATCGCCTAATGGGCGAAGTGAAATGCGTATAGTAATCGAAAGCCAATCCGTAATGCCCCACATTACTGGTGGTATAAATTGCCTTCGCCATACTTCGAACCGTCAAAGTTTCAATCATGTTACTTTCTGGAGAATCATGACTTTCTTTCAGCATCTGGTTCAGCGATTCTGAAATAGCTTTACGGCCTCTCGTCTTTACCGAATAACCAAATCGCTTTACAAATTCAGCCAACTGAAACAACTTACTTGGATCTGGATCATCATGAATTCTGTAAACAAACGTATCGTTAGTAGGGTCTCCATTTTTGCCTTTACCGATGCGTTCCGCTACCAAGCGATTAGCCAATAACATAAACTCTTCAATCAAGTGATTGGCATCCTTCATTTCTTTGAAATACACTCCTTCCGGTTTACCATCTTCACTTAAATGGAACTTCACTTCGTGCTTATCAAAACTTATGGCTCCATTTTTCATGCGCGCTTTTCGCATGATCTTAGCCAGTTTATCCAGGGCTAGAATTTCTTCTTTAAAATCACCCTCAGCTCCTTCAATGATTTCTTGCGCCTGTTCATAGGTGAACCTCCGGTCTGAGTCAATCACCGTGCGTCCAAACCAAACTTTAGAATACTTCGCGTCTTCTGTCATTTCAAGAATTACAGAGAAGGTAAGTTTCTCTTCATTTGGCCTTAGCGAGCAAACTTTGTTCGATAGAATTTCTGGAAGCATAGGCACCACACGATCTACTAGGTAAACAGACGTAGCTCGTTCAATAGCTTCGTCATCTAGAATAGATCCTGGCTTTACATAATGCGAAACATCAGCAATGTGAATCCCAATTTGCCAATTGCCATTTTTCAATTTTTCAATTGACAAAGCATCGTCAAAGTCTTTGGCGTCTTTTGGATCTATAGTAAATGTGGTTACGTTTCGCATATCTCTGCGCTTCGCAATTTCCTCTTCAGAAATTTCAATCACCACATTGGCTGCATCTTGTTCAACTTCATCTGGAAAGCTATAGGGTAACCCATACTCCGCTAAAATGGCGTGAATCTCCACATCATGGTTTCCAGCATCACCTAACACTTCTACCACTTCACCAAAAGGGCTACTGGCATTGGCCGGCCAATCTGTAATCTTCGCCACAACGCGTTGTCCTTGTTCCGCCTCTTTTAATTTTTCATTTGGAATAAAAATGTCCACTTTCATTTTGTGGCTGTCGGGCACTACAAACGCAAAGTTTTTCGACTTTTCAATAACACCCACATAGGTATCACGCTTCCGCTGAAGCACTTCAACTACTTCGCCTTCCAGTTTCTTATTTCGTCTGCGTGCAAAGAGCAACACTTTCACCTGATCGCCATCTAATGCGTGCATTAGGTTACCGGCCTTAACGTAAATATCTTGTTCGGTTTGATCGCTTACCACATAAGCATTGCCATTACTGGTCATATCTATACGACCTTCCGCATAATTTTCGTGAAACTTCACTTTGTACTGACCACGACCTACGGCTATCAATTGCCCATCGCGCTCCATCAGCTTTAAGCTTTGCTCTATAGGTCCTCGCGCTTCGCGCGTTTTCATTCCTATTTTGGTTGCTAGTTGTTTATAGTTTAAAGGTTTTGCGGGATTTTCATTGAAAACCCTTAGTAGTTTTCTTCCCAACTGTTCTGCGGTCATCTTCCGCTTTTTGGGAATTTTATTTTTTCTTCTACTCATACTTCATTTGCCCCTTAGGGCGTCATTTTATGGAAATAGAACTCTTGTTCTTTTTCATCGTTTTTAATAATTACACGCATAAACGCGATGTTAATGCGTTGGTAAATGATCCATTTCGGAAAGTCGTTTTCGGCACTGTAGAAAGTATAGGTGTATTCGTTTATGCCTAGGTTCTTAAAGAATACGGGCTTGCTGTTTTGCTTAGGGTGCGCCACATAATTAATCACACCGTCTACATATTTTAACTGCAATCTTTCTGTCGGTTCTTCCGCGGTTCCGTTTCCTTCTTGGTACAGGTAGCCTACTCCCTTAAAACCTTTTTCAAAAGGCTGCCATTCTTCAATCATGAGGCTGTCTGTAGTTATCCACTTACCCACGAGCCAATCCATTTGGAGAGCTAATGAATCTTGTTGAGCAATGGAACTGAAGGAGAAAAACATTAGGCCGAAAAAGAAAATCGATCTGCCTATTCTGGTTTGAATCATTCGTTGCAAATATAGGATGAATAAGATTTCTGAAAAGATAAGTTAGTTTAAGACATTATTAACCATTGTTAATGAAAACTTGACAACCTTAAAATGAACAGTTTAAAATGGTATGTGTGATTTGTTAAATTACAGCGTCTAATGACCACAATATGAAAACAGTAAACGGAAATAGTAGGAATAATCACGTTTTTCGCACCAGCGGAGGAAGCGTGGTTGAAGACTTACGGCAATACATTATTGATTGGATGGCCGAACACAACGGAGGTGAAATTTACATTGGTAGCGATAGTCAAGTAAGGGGTGACAGAGTAAAATACAGCACCGTTGTTTGTCTCTGGGATGTAGGTCATGGTGTTTGGGAAGCGTATAGAAATGAGGAATTGCAAAATCCGAAAGACCGCTACACCCGCCTTTGGAATGAAGTTACACGTTCGGTAGAACTAGCAGACGAACTAAAAGACTTAGGCGAAATCCATGTACACATGGACTACAACTCAAACCCAAAATACCCTTCTTACCAGCTTTACGATGCGGGCATTGGTTACGTTACGGGAATGGGCTTTAATGCCGCAGGAAAGCCCTTGGCTTGGGCCGCAAGCAGCGGTGCTAATCGTCATTGCCAATAATTTATTTGTGCAAATAGCAAGCCTAGTGCGTTGCTTCTTCTCCTGGAGAAACCATTAAGTTGGTGTTGCTTACATAGAGCGCGAAATAGGGGTTGTCGCTTTCTCTTCTTTTCATTAAAACAATGAAATTATTATCCAACCAAAAGTGCTTTATACTAGGCTCTTCTTCCTCTAACATCGGCTCTTCTGTTGCTTCAACAGTAATTTCCGCCTCTGTTTCTACCTCAGCTCCATGCTCGTCTAATAAGAATGAAATTCGTTGATAAACCTGTTCAACATTGTATTCCACCTCTCCTGATTTAAAGTGGGTATCCCGAATATCCTCGTATTCGTCTTCAATACTGAATTGCACAACTGGTGCCGCAAAATCATCTTCTTCGTTAAAGTGATATTTCCAATCTACCTTTTCATTCCACGCTTCCTCAAAAGCCTGGGCATTTTTCTCTAAAATTTCTAACTCCGTTGAAAAACGAAGACGTTCACCAAAGTCAGATTTAATGATAATTATTTCGTCATGACTATTGCTTGAAGGCAGAGATAGCGCAAAATCATCATCGCTTTTATAGTAAACAATATGTGCTACATCGTTCCAATCTCCTGTAAAACCAAAATTTTCGACTTCTTTTTCTTTAAACATGAAGTCATCTATATCGCGATCCATCGGACGAACAAGAGGAAGTGACTTTCTAAAAAACGCACGTGCTTTTACTCTTCCGTCTTCCACCAACAGTTCAGAGTGGTAATCCTTCTCTTCCAAT
>JAOARK010000095.1 GCA_025210575.1 Schleiferiaceae bacterium | reverse complement strand
TTATTGTCGCCATTATTCTAGTGGCAATAAACGAATTGACAGAATGGACTTTTATTAAGGATTATGCTCTAATTTTTATTATCGCTGGTATGTTGTTTGGGGTATGGCTGACTAAACTTTCTGAGAAGTCAAAAAAAAATAAATAAGGCCCGTTTTTACAAAACTTATACGGAACACCTTTCTGGGCACTGCGCATAACTAATCTAGTTGCTGGTCCTTAAAAAACTCACAACCAAAGTTTGTTTTCAGCTCTAAACAGAATAACACCTAATGTGCCAGCCACATTTTTTGAATTGGATATGCTGCATCAGCTAAAGTGTCTTTGGATGCTTAGTCGTCAAGAATGCATTGTGTATTTTGAAGCTGTAATTTTATTGAATGGCAAATCGAGGTGATAAAATAGTAAATAGAGTAACCGGAGAACACATAACCTGGCTTGACACCGCCAGTGACACAGCAGGCAAGTTTTTGCGAATGGAGTTTACCGTAGCTCCTAAAGGTCTCGTTCAAATTCGTCACATTCATCCCAACCAAACCGAAAGATTTGAAATTATAGAGGGAGAATTGAAAATTGAGCAAAATGGTCATTACTCCATACTCACTCCTGGCGACAAGGCCATGGTGCCAAAACATACTCCCCACCAATGGTGGAATAATTCAGGTACAGAGATTGTAAAAATGATTGTAACTCTTGAACCTGCTTTAAACTCTGAAGTTCTATTTGAACAATTTTTTGGATTAGCGAATGATGGGAAGACGAATAAAAAAGGGCTTCCGAACTTAATGCAAAGCTTGGCGTTTTGCAATGCCTATCAGAGTTACATTGCAGGGCCGCCAATCTTCGTACAGCGAACAGTTAGTTTCTTTCTTGGCGGTCTAGCCAATCTACTCGGATATAAAACCTTCTACAAAAAATATAGCGCTGAAAAGCTCTAAGACGGTTTCGGCTTTTTAACTTTATCCCGTTGTAAAGCATTAGAAGAGCGAGATGAATAGAACATTTCAAATCAATCGAAATCTTATCACTTTTGGAATTCCATTTGGATTATTTGTGATTTTAATCTTTTTGATAAAATCTCCTTTTCTAAATGGAAATAACTCATTGGACATTGCAATAACATCGGATTTACTATTAACCATTCCTCTTGTGTATCTTCTGCTTATTCGTAGATCTCCAATCCCAAAAACAACGGTAATTCCAGTAATGGTAATTGGACTTCTAGTTGGGTCATATTTTTTACCTCAACAAAATCAAACCTATTTAGAGTTGTTTAAAAATTGGGCTTTTCCTGTAATAGAACTGTCCATTCTGTCCTTCGTGATAATTAAAGTAAGAAAGGCAATTAAAACCTATGGAAGGTTAAAAGGTAAATCGCCTGACTTTTATGTTATCCTAAAAGATGTATGCTCGGAAATTCTACCTAAAAAGCTTGTTCTCCCTTTTGCTACAGAAGTAGCGGTATTCTACTATGGTTTTATTCAATGGAAAGCCAAACAAACTAAAAGTAACGAATTCACATACCATAAGAAAAGTGAGGCACTTTCATTATTAGGAGGTATTATTATGATCATAATCATTGAAACAATAGCCTTCCACTTTCTAGTTGCTAAGTGGAATGTGATTGCAGCATGGGTATTAACAGGATTAAGTATCTATACAGCCATTCAATTTTTTGGATTTGCAAAGGCATTAACGCAAAGACCGATAATCATTACGGATAAAGAACTATTTCTTCGCTATGGAATAATGAATGAATCACGAATCTGTATTTCTGATGTAGAATCTGTAATTCTTTCCAAAAAAGAGCTTCAAAAGAACAAACTGACCAAAACCTTGTCCCCTTTAGGAGAAATTGAAAGTCACAATGTAATTATCACTCTAAAGAGGAAATATACGCTTACAGGTCTTTATGGAATCAAGAAGAATTACAAAAAAATTGGACTTCACATTGACGAACCATTTGAATTTAAAGAGAAAATAGACAACGCCTTATACAGAATTTAGTGTTGAGCACACTCAAGGATGCGTTGGTTCCATAGTTGGCATGTTAGACCATCATTCCCGAATTTGTAATATAAGCAGGTGAGACACTTGAATTATTAATCTCTCCTTTTTGTCAAGATCGCCTTCCACTTTTAGCGTAACCAAAATTCTTCCTCTTTATAATTACATTAGTTCACTCATTATTGAAACCTCCTTATGAAGAATTTATTGACCTATTTCCTATTTGTGGTGTTCCTAATGTCATCTCACACCGCAGATGCCCAAAGAAAAAAATCAAAGTCGAACGATTCAAAAGCTATTGATTCTAAGCTTTTTGATAATCTGAAGTTTCGAAATATCGGTCCCGCATTTATGTCAGGGAGAATCTCTGATCTGGCGATAGACCCCACAAATGAGAATGTCTGGTATGTAGCTGCATCTTCGGGAGGCGTTTGGAAAACAATGAACTCTGGAATAACCTTCAAACCAGTCTTCGACAAACAAGCTGTTTTCGCAACAGGTTGTGTCACTATCGATCCAAATAACCCTTATGTCATTTGGGTGGGAACTGGAGAAAACAATGGTGGTAGACACATCAGTTTTGGAGATGGCGTATATAAAAGTACCGATGGCGGTGACACCTGGACCAACATGGGATTAAAGAATTCTGAACACGTATCGAAGATCATTGTTCATCCAAAAAATTCAGATATCATCATGGTGGCTTCTCAAGGTCCTTTGTGGAGCGCAGGTGGAGACCGAGGCTTTTTTAAATCTACTGATGGTGGAAAGACCTGGAAGAAAACTTTGGGAGATGAATCCTTTACTGGTGTAACAGACTTGGTTATGGACCCAAGAAATCCGAATCGTTTGTATGCGGCCACCTGGGAACATCAGCGCACCATTGCTGCTTTGATGAGCGGAGGAGAAAAATCAAGAATTTATGTGAGTGATGATGCAGGTGAAACCTGGACAAAACTCAAAAGTGGATTGCCAGAAGGTAAATGGGGTAAGATCGGCTTGGCTATTTCGCCTATAGATCCAGATGTTGTTTATGCGGCCATTGAATTGAATCGCAGAAAAGGTGGCGTTTGGCGCTCTGCTAATCGCGGTGGAAGCTGGACAAAAATGTCTGATGCTGTTGGTGGTGCAACCGGACCACATTACTACACAGAGATCTATGCTTCGCCCCACAAATTTGACCGACTGTACTTGATGAACAATTACTTGTTAAAGAGCGAAGATGGTGGTAAAACATTTACCCAGATGGATGAAACAGCCAAACATGTGGATAATCATGCCATGGTCTTCAAGGCCTCAGACCCTAATTTTATTTTGGTAGGTACAGATGGTGGTGTCTATGAAAGTTTCGACCTGGGTGCCAACTGGCGCTACATGGAAAACCTTCCGCTCACGCAATTTTATAAAGTTGCGGTTGATGATGCCGAACCATTCTATAA
>JAOARK010000094.1 GCA_025210575.1 Schleiferiaceae bacterium | reverse complement strand
GCGGGCCAATTTTCTTATTCATTACCTGATGAGAAAGTAGCGGAGCATCTTCATCGCCACCCATCCAATCTTCATAGTTATTGGCAATAAACTTCCCAAATTGATCATTGGCCTCTCGTTTCTGCATTGCTAAAATCTCCATCAAACCTTCATCACTCAATTCATCGAGCTTCAATTCCCATGTCAAAAGCTTTTGGTAAAGAGCATGCCACCCTTCCATATCGTTAACCATAGACATTTCCATGCTCAACTGTCTAAACTCGCGTTGATAGTCTGTGGTTGTTTTCTCCGTAACCAAACGTCTTTCATCCAGGTTCTTTTTTAATCTCAATAAGATCTGGTTGGGGTTAACAGGTTTGATTAGATAATCAGCGATCTTCCCGCCAATGGCATCATCCATTATCCTTTCCTCTTCACTTTTGGTAATCATAACAACCGGTAGCTCTGGCTTTATCTCTTTCACCTTTTCAAGCGTTTCTAAGCCCGTTATACCTGGCATATTCTCATCCAAAACCACAATATCCAATACCTCAGCTTCAACAATATCTAATGCATCATCCCCGCTATTAGCCGTAACTATCTCATATCCTTTCTGTTCTAAAAACATAATATGAGGTTTTAGCATGTCTATTTCATCATCAACCCAAAGTATTTTAATCTTGCTCATAGCCGTATATTTAAAGCCCTTTAATATTCGTAAATTAACTGAAAAGTAAGCAGGTGAAACACCAAAGCACTAACAAATTCAAGATTTTAAACGACCCTATTTACGGTTTCATATCTATTCAAAACGAAATAATTTTCGATCTTCTTGAACACCCTTACTTTCAGCGACTTAGAAGAATATCCCAATTGGGTTTAACCTACTTGGTTTATCCCGGGGCATATCATACTCGATTTCATCATGCCTTGGGTGCGATGCATTTAACCCAAAGGGCCATCGAAATACTCAGAGCCAAAGGTCATGAGATAACGGAGGAAGAAAAAGTAGCCACTCAAATTGCCATTCTTCTGCATGATATTGGGCATGGTCCATTTTCACATGCTTTAGAAAATACTGTGGTAAAGGGAATTCATCATGAAGAACTTTCAACGCTTTTCATGGAAAGAATCAATAAAGAGTTTGATGGTAAATTGACGATGGCTATTTCCATTTTCACGAATAATTACCCGAAAAAATTCTTGCACGATTTGATCTCAAGTCAATTGGACATGGATCGTTTAGATTATTTGAGAAGAGATAGTTTCTACACGGGAGTGACAGAAGGAGCGATTAACTCAGAACGTTTGTTAACGATGCTCAATGTACATAATGATCATTTGGTAATAGACAGTAAAGGGATTTATTCAGTCGAGAAATTTATAGTGGCTAGGAGGTTAATGTACTGGCAAGTTTACCTTCACAAAACTGTTCTTTCTGCAGAGTTTATGCTTGTAAATATTCTGCGTAAAGCAAGAAATCTCGCATTAAATGGAGAAAGCCTTTTCGCAAGTTCACCTTTAAAACTGTTCTTGAATAACCAATATACTCTTCAAGATTTTAAAGCTGACCCCGATCTTCTTGATCAGTTTGCCAAACTTGACGACTACGATATTTTGGGAGCCATTAAAGAATGGGCTCACCACGGAAATGACGCACTTAGATTGTTGAGTCAAATGTTGGTAGACCGAAAATTATTAAAGATCGAACTTCAGAATGAAGCCTTCAGCAATGCGCATATTGAGCATCTAAAGCAAAAGGTGAAAGACCATTTTAACCTTCAAAATGGAGAAGAAAACTTCTTTATTATTCAAGAGCAAATTTCTAATCATGCATACAACAATAAAGACTTTGGCATACAGCTGTTGAACAAACAAGGAGAGGCCCGTGACATACTCGATGCTTCTGATCAACTTGACATGAATCATCTCACGAAAGTGGTAACAAAACACTTCGTTTGTTACCCTGCAGAAATTGTCTAAAACACTGCATTTTCAGCTGCCATAATAGACCTATTCTCGGGTCATATTTTTTCTACTTTTGGCGCAATGGAATTTTCAGCACAGCAGATAGCCGAATACTTAAATGGAGAGGTAGTTGGAGACCCCGAAATAAAGGTCAACACACTTTCAAAAATTGAAGAAGGAACCCCAGGTTCACTCTCCTTTTTGGCGAACCCAAAATATCAACAATACATCTATAATACTGAGGCCTCAATAGTAATTGTGAGCAAATCTTTTGAACCAGAAAAAGAAGTGCCAGCTACGATGGTTAAAGTTGAAGATGCTTATGGTGCTTTTGCCGCGTTGTTAGAGATGTACAATCAAATTAAGCATCAAAAAACAGGTATTGAGCAACCTTCATTTATTGCAGAATCCGCTTCAGTTGGTGAAGACACGTACATAGGCGCATTTGCCTATTTAGGTGAAAATGTAAAAGTGGGTAACGGGTCTAAGATCTATCCGAACACGTTTTTAGGAGACAATGTTGAGATCGGTGAAAACTGCTTGATCTTTCCAGGTGTAAAAATCTATGCCGATTGCAAAGTCGGCTCTCATGTTACCATCCACGCAGGTACAGTTGTAGGTTCCGATGGATTTGGTTTTGCCCCAAATTCTGAAAACAGCTACAACAAAGTTGCGCAGATCGGTAATGTAATAATAGAAGATCATGTTGAAATTGGATCTAATGCATCAATAGACCGAGCAACCTTAGGGTCTACCATCATTAGAAAAGGCGTAAAGCTTGATAACCTGATTCAAATTGCACATAACGTAGAAATTGGCGACAACACTGTAATAGCCTCTCAAAGTGGAGTAGCTGGTTCAACCAAAATTGGAAAGAACAACATGATTGGCGGACAAGTTGGTGTTATTGGCCATTTAAATGTAGGCGACAATGTTAAGATAGCCGCCCAATCTGGTATTGGAAAAGATTTAAAAGACAATGAAGTAGTTCAAGGTTCACCTGCTTTTGGATATGGCGAATACCAAAAGAGCTATGTTTATTTCAGAAAGTTGCCACAATTGGCAAAAGACATTCATAACATTCAGAAAAAATTAAAGGATAATGACTAAGCAGAGATCCTTAAAAGATAAAGTGGTAATTGCTGGAGTTGGCCTACATACAGGAGCCAATGTTACTTTGACATTTCATCCAGCAAAGGCAAATGAAGGTATTTCATTTAGAAGAGTAGATCTAGATGATCAACCCGTTATTCCAGCTCTCGCGAATTTTGTAGTGAGAACAGATAGAGGAACAACGTTAGCCAAAGGTGATGCAGAAGTGCATACAGTAGAACATGTATTGGCTGCATTGACAGGATTAGATGTAGACAACTGTCTTATCGATCTAGATGGTCCTGAAATGCCGATTTTAGATGGAAGTTCATTGCCTTTTATTGAAGAGTTTGAAAAAATAGGCACGGTAGAACTTGATGCCGACAAAAACTATTATGAGATTACCGAGCCTTTCAGATACACTAGCAACGATGGTGAATCTGAAATTCTTGCTTTACCCGCAGACAAGTATGAGGTAACCGTAATGGTTGATTATGACACTCCGGTGTTAGGTACACAAAATGCACACTTAAACTCGATTTCTGAGTTTAAAGATGAGATTGCTTCGTCCAGAACTTTCAGCTTTCTACACGAACTGGAATTGTTGCTAGATCACGGCTTGATTAAAGGTGGAGATTTGAATAATGCTATCGTCTATGTAGACAAGGAGATTTCACCTGAAAGCATGGAGAAATTGAGAGCGGCATTCAAGAAAGATGAAGTTCACGTTAAATCTAACGGGATTTTAGATAATCTAACCTTGCATCATCCAAACGAAGCGGCCAGACATAAACTGCTTGATGTAGTTGGAGATTTGACCTTATTGGGAAGACCAATTAAAGGGAGAATCATTGCAACTAAACCTGGTCATGCATTGAATACTGGTTTTGCCCAAATGATGGCGGCAACCATCAAAAAAGAAGAAAGCAGACCGAAGCCACCAAAGTATGATCCAGATGCAGAGCCGGTTTACAACGTAGAACAAATTCAAAAAATCTTACCACACCGTTTTCCTTTTGCATTAGTAGACAAAGTGCTTGAGATTTCTGATACTCACGTTGTAGGTTTGAAGAACGTTACATTTAACGAAGCTCATTTCCCAGGACATTTTCCAGGAGCTCCAGTAATGCCAGGTGTTCTTCAGGTTGAGGCCATGGCTCAAACCGGAGGTATCCTTGCGTTGAATTCAGTTCCAGATCCGGAGAATTATTTGACATTCTTCATGAAAATGGAAGAGGTGAAATTCAAGAACAAGGTTATGCCAGGAGACACATTGATCTTCGATTTAAAATTAATGCAACCTATTAGAAGAGGAATTGTACTGATGTCTGGAAAGGCTTGGGTAGGTTCTAAAGTAGCAACAGAAGCAACGTTAATGGCGCAAATTGCCAAAGTAAAAAACTAAGATCCCATGAATCAGCCATTAGCATATGTACATCCGTCAGCAAAAATTGCAGATACTGTTGTAATTGAGCCATTTACTACCATCCATAAAAATGTAGAAATTGGTGAGGGAACCTGGATTGGTTCTAACGTAACCATCATGGAAGGAGCTAGAATTGGTAAAAATTGTAGAATCTTCCCGGGTGCTGTAATTTCAGCCATCCCTCAAGATTTGAAATTTGTAGGCGAAGACACCACTGCAGAAATTGGAGACAACACGATTATTAGAGAATGTGTTACCATAAATAGAGGAACCAAAGATCGCTGGAAAACTGTGATTGGCAACAATTGCCTCATTATGGCGTATAGCCATATTGCTCACGATTGTATTGTAGGAAACAACTGTATATTCTCAAATAACAGCACGTTAGCAGGACACATTAATGTTGGTGACAACGTGATTCTTGCAGGAATGACAGCTGTGCATCAATTCTGTAGTATTGGTAATCATGCTTTTGTAACAGGTGGTTCTTTAGTAAGAAAAGATGTACCTCCTTACGCGAAGGCGGCAAGAGAACCTCTATCATATGTGGGTATTAATTCAATTGGATTACGAAGACGTGGATTTGATTCTGATAAGATAAGCGAGATTCAGGGCATCTATCGTATTATTTTCCAAAAGAATTACAACAATACGCAAGCCGCAGCCATTATCGAGGGAGAATACGAAGCAACACCAGAGAGAGATGAAATCTTAACGTTCATCCGTAATTCTCAGCGTGGTATTATGAAGGGTTACAATCAGAAGTAGCCATGGAGTGCCAATTAAAAGGCGTTGGTAAACAGTTTAATAACCATTCTATTTTCTCGGAAGTAGATTTCACTTTTTCCGCACAGAAGAACTATGTTATTCTTGGTGGAAATGGATCTGGTAAATCTACTCTGCTTAAGGCAATAGCAGGAGGTATTGCCCTTTCGTCTGGCGAGATCTCGTTTACACACAATGGTAATGAAATCAACCCAGAAGAGCTTCCTAAATATTTAGGCTTTTGCTCTCCGTATATGGAAGTAATTGAAGAATTTACTTTCGAAGAACTCATTTCATTCCACAAGAAATTCAAGCCTCTCAAAGAAGGTCTAACCACAAATTCAATTGTTGAGATTAGCGGGTTAAAACACATTCGCAATAAACCTATTCGCAATTTTAGTAGCGGTATGAAACAGAGAGTAAAACTATCTCTGGCCGTTCTTTCTAACTGCCCTCTCCTTTTACTAGATGAACCTACCTCTAATTTAGACCCAAAAGGGAAGTTGTGGTATAAAGAATTGCTTTCTCAATATGCCGCTGACAAGACCATTATCGTGGCTTCAAATTTCCTGGAAGAAGAGTTTCCAGAGCATCCAGTTTTCCTAGATCTAGCCAATTACAAACACTAACAGGTTTTCTCTATTTCTGTTAAATTTGCCGCTTAATTTTTTATGCAATTAACATGGCTTCTACAGCAGATTTTAGAAACGGACTTTGTTTTGAATATAACGGAGTTCCTCACCAAATAATTGAATTCTTACATGTTAAACCTGGAAAAGGCCCAGCTTTTGTAAGAACCAAATTGCGTAACCTTGAAACAGGTCGTGTAATAGACAACACTTTTAATTCTGGTGTTAAGGTAAAAGACATTAGAATTGAAAACCGCACATATCAGTACTTGTATAATGATGGCGAAGGTTATCATTTCATGAACACAAGTAACTATGAGCAAATTAGCTTAATGAAAGAACTGATTAACGCTCCTCAATTCTTAAAAGATGGCATGAATGTAAATATCATGTTTCATGCTGACGAAGAAAGAGCAATGTCTTGCGAATTACCGCAAACCGTGACATTGAAAATCACCTATACTGAGCCTGGCATTAAAGGGAATACAGCCACAAATGCTACAAAACCAGCCACTGTAGAAACAGGTGCAGAAGTAAAAGTTCCTCTTTTTATAGAAGAAGGTGAAAACATCGTGATAAACACTGCTGACGGTAGTTACAAAGAAAGAGCGAAATAGATGAAGTTCAAGAATCCACAAACGCTTAAAGCTGTTGCTGAAATCATCAATTGTCAATATAAAGGCGATGAAAATCATCTGGTATTGGGAATGAATGAAATTCATGTAGTAGATCCAGGTGATATTGTTTTTGTGGATCATCCTAAGTATTACGATAAGGCACTGAACTCTGCGGCTACTACAATTCTTATCAATAAAGATGTAGAATGTCCAGAAGGTAAAGGCTTACTCATATCCGATGACCCCTTTAGAGATTTTAATGCCCTTAGCAAGCATTTCTCTCCTAAAGTGCACAGTAACGTTAATATTAGTGAAAGTGCTCAAATAGACCCCTCTGCTGTACTTTATCCTGGTGTTTTTGTTGGGAACAATGTCCAAATAGGAAAGAACACCGTGATTCACCCGAATGTTAGCATTTACGACAACTGCATCATTGGAGACAACGTGGTGATTCATTCAAATACGGTTCTTGGCGCAGATGCCTTTTATTATAAAAAACGTCCTGAAGGGTTTGATCAATTGATCTCTACTGGCAAGGTTGTAATAGAAGACCAAGTACATATTGGTGCTTCATGTACGATAGACCGAGGTGTAAGTGGAGAAACAAGAATTGGTAAAGGCACGAAGCTCGACAATCACATACAAATTGGGCATGACACCAAAGTGGGTGAAAACTGCCTTTTTGCATCGCAAGTGGGTGTTGCAGGTTGTGTTGTGATTAAAAACAACGTGACTCTTTGGGGACAAGTTGGCGTCAAAAGTGATGTCACTTTAGAAGACAATGTCGTGGTATACGCTCAATCAGGAGTTGGAAAAGATCTAGCTCCAGGAGCCTATTTTGGTTCTCCAGCAGACGATGCTCGTGTTAAATATCGTGAAATGGCTTCCATCAAAATCCTACCAAAGATCATCTCTGATATTGGAAAACAATAGAAAGACTTTAATCCAATAAAAAAGGCCACCAAATTAATTGAGTGGCCTTTTTACTTTCATAGGTTTCAGAATAATATCTCTCAATACTATCTCACCTCGAATATAATTAATTCATGGATATAAAAAAGGGTCGCAAAATTGCGACCCTTTCTAATAGTATTTACTCCTATTTATTTGCCTCAGTTGGCTCATACAATCCTGGAGGAGGATTAGGAGCATTTGTATTTCCGTCTAACTCTGCTTGAGGAATCAAGAAACGCTCAGGGAAAGCTGTACCTAATTTAGGTGTCAACCCTAAGAAATTCTTTGTTCTTCTAAAGTCATTAAATACTTCCATCTGTCCTACAAGAGAAGTATACTTCTCTTCAAGAATTTCATACTTTAAGTTACCAGCAGCTGTGTTTTGACCATTGTCTTCAATTCCTCCTGGATCGAAGTCAGTAGCATCAAAATCAGCATATGTTCCATTAGGATACATAGCCGTTAACTCTGCTCTTGCTTTGTTTAATGCAGTAACACCTGCAGCTACACCATTATCAGTTTCAATCTCAGCCATGATTAAAAGATTCTCCAAAGCTGTAACTAATGGAAACGGAGATGTTGCTTGCCACATACCTGCATAATTCAAGTCATAAGTATCAGAAGTATCACCACTGTAGATATAGGCAAATCTTTCAGATTCGTCTGTTTTTGCATGGTTTCTTCTTGTACCTGCAAAATTTGGATTCTGCTTTGCAGCATCAGGGTTCAACGCTT
>JAOARK010000008.1 GCA_025210575.1 Schleiferiaceae bacterium | reverse complement strand
GTAGTGCTCACTCCACAAACTCAACCTGTATTGCAAAGTAAAGATGGTATTGAGTACATCTATAGAAAAGCTGATGAACAATCGATACACTTATTACCTTTAGGAGCTACGACCAAAAATCTTGAAGGTAAAGAGCTTTCTGAATTATACGATATGCATCAATCGGGAGCTGTTGGATTCTACAATGGGAAAAATTCTATAGAAAATCCAAATGTTCAGAAACTAGCTCTTCTTTATGCACGAACCTTTAACGCACCTGTTTTTACCTTTCCCAACCAAAAGAATCTTTCGGAAAATGGACAAATGAATGAGGGCGAAACAAGCACATATTTAGGGCTCAAAGGTTTACCTTCATTAAGCGAAGAGATTACTATTCAAAGAGATATTTACTTATGTGAGTATTGTGAAAGCGCTATTCACTTTACGTCTATATCTTCAGCTAAAAGTGTAGAACTCATTCGTGAGGCAAAAGCAAGAGGTTTGAACGTAACATGCGATGTTAATCTATACAATCTGGTATTGACAGATGAAGAGTTGACATCATACGACACCCGATATAAAGTTTTGCCTCCCTTAAGAACAAATGATGATAGACTAGCGCTTATTGAAGGCCTAAAGGATGGAACAATTGATGCAATTGCGGTTGACCATATACCTCAAGATATTGAATTGAAAAAATGTGAATTTGAACATGCTGCATTCGGTATGCGTGGGCTGGAAACTGCACTTGGTTTGTATGGAAAACAATTGGCAGAAACATTGGGCTGGGAAAACTGGGTGAACTGGATTAGTCACAATCCAAGAAACATCCTTGGTTCCTCACAAATCAGCATTAATAATGGGTCTATTGCGGAGTTAACGCTTTTCAATCCAAATGCGGATTGGAAAATTGACATAAAGAGTTTAAAGCCTACATCAGAAAACAATCCTTTCTACAAAAGTGACTTAAAGGGTAAAGCCTTTGGAATTGTGAATAAGGGAAAATTGGTTAGATCATAGTTCTAGCTCTAGTCCATCATGGGCCAATTTTATATAGGAAGGTAATTCAGTAGATACATCCTTGTGCTTTCCCATTTGATGACTTATATGTGTCAAATAACCCTCATTTACATTAAGGTTTTCGATAAAATCTACAGCTTCTGCCAGACTAAAGTGTGAATGATGTTTTTCCCTTCTTAATGCACTAACGATTAAAGTCTTGCAACCCTTAATCTTTTCCATTTGTTGAGAGTCAATTCGGTTTACATCTGTTAAGTATACAAGGTCACCTACCCTAAATCCAAGAACTGGCCAATCGCCATGCCATGCCCCGATACATTGTATTTCAATATCCCCTACATTAAAAACACTTTCCTCATTTATTTCGATTAATTCGATTTTAGGAACGCCTGGATATTTATTCTCCAAAAAAGCATAATCATACATTTTTTTTAATCTTTTCAACACTCTTTTGTTTCCCCAAATGGGCATATCTTTATTGTTAATGAAGTTAATCGCTCTAACATCATCCAATCCGGCAACATGATCTTGGTGTTCATGAGTGAAAACAATTCCATCTATATCACGAACCTGTTCCCTAAGCATCTGATACCTAAAGTCTGGAGTGCAATCGATTGTAATCCTGGTATTTTCTGATGAAATCAATATTGAAGACCTCAAACGTTTATCTTTATGGTCAGGAGATAGACAAACTTTACATTGACAGCCTATGATAGGGACACCTTGAGATGTTCCTGTACCCAGAAAACTTATTTTCATTTAAATCGGAAAAGAATTTAATCAAAAATAATGTCAATTGTCAGTTTGTGCTTTGTTGAACTCCTTAATTTTGTTGAATAAATTAGAACTAAAATAGAATGGATCGGATAATACTGACGGCTGCTCAAAAAGCACTTCGTATTAATTTAGACACTAATGTTTATGGTACTTTTTCTGAAATTGGTGCCGGTCAGGAAGTTGTAAGACATTTTTTTAGATCTGGTGGTGCTTCTGGAACCATTGCAAAAGCCATGTCTGCCTACGACAAAGATTTTAGCGATGCCATTTACGGAAGAGAAGATGACGGTAGATACGTAACAGAAAATAGGTTACGTAAAATGATCGACCATGAATATGGTTTAATTACCGATCGTTTGAACAGAAAAGATCATCCAGATAGGAAGTTCTTTTCTTACGCAAATACCGTGGCTACCATTAACTTTAGCAAAAGCTTTAAAGGTCATGGCTGGATGGGTATTCGTTTTCAAACGGATCCTAAAAAAGCACCCAACGACATTGTTTTACATATTAGGACTCATGAGAATGAGGCCCGTTACCAACAAGAAACCATTGGTGTTCTTGGAACAAACCTGATCCATTCAAGTTTTAACTTATACAAAAACCCAAAGGAGTTACTTAAATCACTTTACGATAACATTTCTAAGGATGCCATTGAAATTGATATGATCAACTTTTCAGGACCGGATTTTGAAGAGGTGGACAATCGATTGATGAGTCTTCAATTAATAAAAAATGGATTTACAGATGCGGTGATCTTTGGACCTGAAGGAAATAACCTATTGCCAGCGGAGATTCTATATAAGAAGAATATTTTGGCCATTAGGGGTTCTTTTAGACCAGTAACCAAGGTGAATATAGACATGATTAAAACGGGATATCGTGAATTTATAAAACACCGCAGGGTTGAAAAAGATAACGTTACCGTATTATTCGAAATCACATTGAATAACCTTCTTGCTGAAGGATACATTGATGAACAAGATTTCTTAGATAGAGCCGAGATCTTATGTAGTTTGGGTCAGACCGTTCTGATTTCAAATTATCAGGAGTACTATAAATTGGTAGATTATTTCGCACGATTTACTAAAAAACGTCTTGGACTTATATTGGGTATTAATAATCTCCTCGAAATATTTAATGAGAAGTATTATCGAAACCTGACAGGAGGAATACTTGAAGCCTTTGGTAGACTGTTCTCTAAAGATCTCAAGGTATTTGTTTATCCATACAAAGAATCAAATAGTTCAGAGTTTATTACCACTGAGAAGATTGGTGGTATGGTTCATCCTCGCTTTAAGCCTATTTATGAATATTTGGTCTTTAATAAGCGAATTACAGACATCCCATCATTTGATCCTGAAATCCTTCAAATTTTCAGTAGAGATGTTCTCAAGAAAATTAGATCTGGTGAACCAGGTTGGGAAAAGTGTTTACCGGCTTATGTAGACAACATAATCAAAGAAAAAGGTCTCTTTGGTTACAAAGAGAAAAAGGAGAAATCTAAAGCCTAATCTAGTTTTTAGAAAATACTTTTATGAGGTATAGGATGAAATATGCCAATACCCCTGATCCACCTGCGAGTGTAAAAACAATAAACAAAACACGTATTAAACGTACGTCTTGATTAAATTTTATTGAAAGCCACTCACAAACGCCAAGTATCATTAACGGTCTCTTAATTCTATTTCGGTGATCGCACTTTTTATATCCTCAACATCGGCATGTGTAAGTTTGCCAGATTTTTGTGCTTTTTGAGTTTTGTCCTTTTTAATAATGTCTTTGATCTTCTCTTTAATCTTCTTCATTAACTAACTAGCATCTTTATGTAAAACAAAGTTGAGGGAGAGTTGTTTTGATGAAGCTAATAACGAGAATTTAGTCGATATATTGAAGGAATTCACTCTTCATTTGTTCACTCTCAAATTTACCACTGTAATGGGTGGTTACGGTTGAGCTAGCGGTATCTTCAACGCCTCTAGTTGAAACACATAAATGCGTAGCGTCTATATAAACGGCCACATCATTTGTGCCCAACATTTCTTTCAGTTCTGCCGCAATTTGCTCAGTTAAACGCTCTTGTACTTGTGGACGCTTGGCATAGTAACGTACGATGCGGTTAATTTTCGATAGACCAACTACTTTTCCGTTAGAAATATATGCCACGTGTGCTTTACCTAAAATTGGAACAAAATGGTGTTCGCAGTAAGAATGGAGTGTAATGTCTTTTTCAACCAACATTTGGTTGTATCTATATTTGTTCTCAAAGAGCTTCGCCTCGGGCTTATTTTTAGGGTTCAACCCTTGAAACACCTCTTTAACATACATTTTAGCTACTCTATGAGGCGTACCTTTTAAACTGTCGTCATTCAGGTCAAGGCCCAGAATTTCCATTATATCTGCGAACTTATCTGCTATAGCGGTAATTTTTTCCTCATCAGAAAGCTTGAAAGCCTCACTGTGCATAGGAGTTTCCATTGAATACCCTAAGTGGCCATTACCTAAATCTTCAATATGTTGAAGAATGTCGTCTGCGTTTTTATTCATCTTCGCATTCAACGAAGTTCCTTGGAGTTTCATACAACGTGATTTTAAGTTTTAACGAACTTTCTATTCTTGCTCTAATTCTGTTATAAATCACAACACAGATATTTTCTGCTGTAGGATTTAAATTTTTGAATTCCTCTACCTGTTCGTTCAAATTTTTATGATCAAAAGGTTCTTCAACCTCTTGTTTAATAATCTCTTTTAACAATTTCATATCAACGGTGTAGCCAGTCATAGGGTTTATTGGCCCCTTCACTGCTACGATAACCTCATAGTTATGCCCATGGTAATATGGATTTGAGCATTTGCCAAATGTTATTTCGTTTTGCTCTTTGCTCCAATTAACGTTATGCAATCTATGTGCGGCATTAAAATGCCCCTTTCTGCTTACAGTTACATTCATGAGGTTACGGCTTGATAATATTCTTCAAATATTATTTTAAACCAAGGAGTATAATCCTGAGGTTGTTCTTTAATATCTTTTCTCAATTCATCTAAATCCATCCATTTAAATGCTGCTACTTCTTCAGGGTTTATAACCGGATCACTCTCACTATTTCCAATAAATACATGATCTAGTTCATGTTCAATCATGTTGTTTTCAAATTCAGCTCGGTAAACAAAATCGAGTAGTTTTTCAAGATCTGCTTCCATACCCATTTCTTCCATGAGTCTTCTGTTAGCAGCTGCCAAATTACTTTCTCCTTTTCTAGGATGACTACAACAGGTGTTGGTCCACAAGCCTGGGCTGTGGTATTTGTGCAACGCCCGTTGTTGTAACAGTAATTGATTTTTAGAATTTAAAATGAAAACTGAAAATGCACGGTGCAAAACACCTTTTTCATGAGCTTCTATTTTCTCCATCAGTCCGAGCTCATTGTCTTGCTCATCGACCAGGATAACGTATTCCGCCATCTATTAATTTAATTTGAAGTTAAGACTTCGTTTTTGAAATATGCTTACAAATAACGTTTAATTTTTTTTGAATAACGATAAACAAAACTGAGAATTCAATTTTAATATTCACTCGGCTATCTTATTGCCATTGTTATCTTTGCCGCCTTTCAAAATTAGAGGTGAATGTCCAATATACAGGAAATACAGAAGCGTAGAACATTCGGAATTGTCTCCCACCCCGATGCTGGTAAAACAACATTAACAGAAAAACTACTCCTTTTTGGAGGAGCTATTCAAGAGGCAGGAGCTGTGAAATCGAATAAAATAAAGAAGACAGCTACGTCAGACTTTATGGAGATTGAAAAGCAGCGTGGTATTTCTGTAGCCACTTCTGTAATGGGTTTCACTTACAAAGACAAGCAAATCAACATTCTTGATACTCCAGGTCACAAAGACTTTGCTGAAGACACATTTAGAACATTAACTGCTGTAGATTCTGTTATTGTTGTGATTGATGTAGCAAAAGGTGTTGAGGAACAAACGGAAAAGCTAGTAAGTGTTTGCCGTATGCGCAAAACACCCATCATAGTATTTATCAATAAGTTAGATCGAGAAGGACTGGATGGTTTTGACCTTCTAGACGAAATCGAAACGAAGTTAGGCATCACGGTTAGTCCGATGAGTTGGCCCATTGGTATGGGGCAGCGTTTTTTAGGTGTTTATAATAAGTGGGAGAAAAACATCAATCTCTATCAGGGTCAGAACAAGCAAAAGATTGAAGAATCTTACGAGATAAACGATCTGGAAGATCCAGAATTAGACAATAGAATTGGCGAAGATTATGCCGACACATTACGTGAGGAGGTTGAATTGATCAACGAGGTTTACCCGAAGTTTGAGCGAGAAGCTTACCTGAATGGTGAAATTTCGCCAGTTTTCTTTGGTTCTGCTTTAAATAATTTTGGAGTACGCGAGTTACTTGATGCCTTTATAGGGATGGCACCAGAACCTTTACCAAAAGAAGCAGAAGAGCGTCTGGTAAAGCCAGAAGAGAATAAATTCTCAGGTTTTGTTTTTAAAATTCACGCCAATATTGACCCCAATCACAGAAGTAGAATTGCTTTTGCTAAAATCGTTTCGGGTACATTTAAACGAAATACCAACTACTTACACGTTCGTCAAGGCAAGAATTTAAAGTTCTCCTCTCCTACTTCATTTATGGCTTCTAAAAAATCTGTAATCGATGAGGCATTTCCAGGAGACATTATTGGTATCCCGGATACAGGAAACTTTAGAATTGGCGATACTATTACCGAAGGAGAAAAATTGCACTTTGCAGGTATACCTAGTTTCTCTCCAGAACACTTTAGATTCATTAACAACGCGGATCCGCTTAAAGCCAAACAGTTGGCTAAGGGCATTGATCAATTAATGGATGAAGGTGTTGCTCAATTGTTTACGCTTAAGCAAAATGGTCGGAAAATTATCGGTACTGTTGGAGCACTTCAATATGAAGTGATACAATACCGTCTTGAGCACGAATACAATGCCAAGTGCTCGTATGAACCCTTTCCTGCTTTTAAAGCTTGTTGGATAGAAAGTAATGATGATGCACAGCTTGAAGAATTCTCTAAGTTGAAGCAACGTTACCTTGCAGAAGATAAATTTGGCAGGTTAGTTTTCTTGGCAGATTCTGCCTTTTCATTGCAAATGGCCGAGGAGAAATTTGATCAACTTACTTTCCATTTAAAATCAGAATTCTAGACATAAAAAATCCCGCAACTGCGGGATTTTTAATTTATATGAAGTGTTTATTACTCTTCCATAAACTTTTGCATTACGGCATTACTTACGCCTACATTGCTAAACCCACCATCATGATATAGATTTTGCATGGTAACCATTCTCGTAAGATCAGAGAACATCGTAATAACATAATTAGCACAATCTAGCGCTGATGCGTTTCCAAGAGGAGACATTTTCTCAGCGTATTCTATAAAACCGTCAAAACCCTTAACACCGCTACCAGCAGTAGTTCTTGTTGGAGATTGAGAAATAGTATTCACGCGAACTTTCTTATCTACTCCGTAGTGATAACCAAAGCTTCTTGCTATTGATTCTAAATACGCCTTATTATCGGCCATGTCGTTGTAATCTGGGAATGTTCTTTGTGCTGCCATGTATGTTAAAGCTACAATACTACTCCACTCATTCATAGCATCAAGCTTATGTGCAGTTTGTAAGGTCTTATGAAAAGAAACAGCAGATACATCCCAACCTTTTTCTAACCAATCGTAGTTCAGTTCAGTATAATGTTTGCCTTTACGCACATTTACAGACATGCCAATTGAGTGCAACACAAAATCTAGTTTACCACCCAAAATCTCCATTGCTTCTGTAAAAAGCTTTTCAAGATCTTCCATTTTTGTAGCGTCAGCTGGAATTACTTTAGCTCCTGTAGCCTCTGCCAAATTGTTTATTTCCCCCATTCGCATAGCAATGGGTGCATTTGTCAAAACAAATTCAGCTCCTTGTGCATGCGCCTGCTCTGCAACTTTCCAAGCAATAGACTCGCTATTCAAGGCACCAAAAATGATTCCTTTCTTTCCTTTTAATAGATTATTTGACATATGGTTAATCGTTTAAATTCGAGTTCAATTAAAGGCGGCAAGTTAAGAAACCGCCATCAATTCTTTAGCATTATCTAATGCGGCTTTTGTAGGCTTGGCATTGCTTAATATTTGTGCAATAGCCTCTACCCTTTCTTCATTGTTCAGGGTTTCTATATAGGTCTGGGTTAACCCTTTTTTATCCTTTTTAAACACTTGATAATGAACATATCCAGCTGCAGCAATTTGTGGTAAATGTGTAATGGCCCAAACCTGCATTTTACCACCCATGCTTTTCAAGATTCCTGCTACTTTAGTTGCCGTATCTCCTGAAACCCCGGTATCAATCTCATCAAAGATTATTGCAGGTAGATCATGAGACTGTGCCATAATACTTTTAAGGGCCAGCATAACTCTGGCAAGTTCCCCTCCACTTGCAGCTTTTGCCAATGGTTTAGGTTCATGCCCTTTATTGGCGCTAAATAAAAATTTCATTTCATCATTCCCCGATTGGCTCAACAGCTTAGAAGGAGTAATGTTCAATCTAAAATCCGGGGATTGAAAGTTTAATTCTTTACAGATTTTATTGATCTCTAACTGCAGTTTTTTACTCACTTTTATACGCGAATCTGTGAGCTTGGCAGCTGATGCGATTGCTGTCTCATGGCATTTTTTTACTT
>JAOARK010000093.1 GCA_025210575.1 Schleiferiaceae bacterium | reverse complement strand
GGATTAGAATTCCTAGAAAAGGCCGGAGTAGAACTAGTGCAAATAGATAAAGTAGAGAATGCAAAAAATTAAAGTTTACATCCCCATATTATTATCTATTGCAGCTGTTGCTGGTATTTGGATTGGTACTAAAATGAACTATTCTGAACGCCCCTTAGCCTATCACATGCAAGATGTGAAAGAACAAAAGCTCAGACAGATCATCAATTTTATTGACTATGAATATGTTGATGATGTGAACACAGATAGCCTTCTAGATGTGACCATTGAGGAGCTACTTCACAAACTAGACCCGCATAGTTCATACATCAGCAAAAAAGACGTACAAAGAACCGCAGAAAGTCTACAAGGTAGCTTTGAAGGTATTGGCGTTGAGTTTACCTCGGTTAGAGACAGTCTTACCGTATTACGCGTAATTGAGCACGGGCCAAGCTTTAAGAGTGGTGTTAAAGCGGGAGATAGAATTACAATCGTGAACAATGATACCATTGCTGGAATACCTATGAGCAACAGCGAGTATATTGGTTTATTAAAAGGTCCCGCAGGTACCGAAGTTGACATTGTGGTTTACAGACCTATTGAACATGCAGAACACCCCATCAAGATAACCAGAGGAACCATCCCGATACCAAGTGTAGATGTAAGTTTCTTATTGAATGATAATGTTGGTTTGATTAAAATCAACAGGTTTGCTGAGACCACCGATGAGGAGTTTGACAATGCGCTGAACGAACTTAAAAAACAAGGCGCAAGAAATATTATCCTTGATTTGAGAGATAACCCAGGGGGTCTGCTCTATACCGCTAATAAGGTGGCGGATCAATTTCTAGAAAAGAATACACTGATTGTATACACCAAGAACCGACAAGGTGAAAGGGAAGATTCTAAAGCTACTACGCAAGGGCAATTTGAAGAGGGTCAAGTCATTGTACTGATCAATGAAAATTCGGCTTCTGCAAGTGAAATTGTTGCAGGGGCATTGCAAGACAATGATCGGGCTACCATTGTAGGAAGAAGGTCGTATGGAAAAGGTTTAGTTCAAGAAGAAATTGAATTAAAAGATGGTTCAAAAATAAGACTGACTACTTCACGGTATTATACGCCTACAGGCAGAAGTATTCAGCGCCCCTATGATTCAAGCTATTCTGCCTATAGACATGAAGCCATAGAAAGATATCACAACGGAGAGTTATTTAATGCCGACAGTATAAAAGTAGATTCTGTTCAACAGTTTACCACTCCTGGCGGCAAACTTGTTTATGGTGGAGGCGGTATTGTACCAGATGTTTTTGTTCCCATAGACACACACGCAATTCAAATGTATTCTACGATGAGCTTTGGTCAACTCGACAATTTCGCATTTCAATACATTGATAAAAACAGAAAAGATTTTGAATCTTACACCTATGATTCTTTTGCTTTAAACTACGTGTTAGACTCAGAGGTGATTGATGAACTTTATACTTACTTACATCTTTCTAAATCTGCCGAAAAAGAATTAATCAAAGATGAAAAGGCCTTATCTAATCGATTGAAAGCTTTAATGGGTCGAAATCTATTTGGTGCTAAGGCTTATTACCGAATCAATGCCCCTCAGGATGCCATGATCATAAGATCATTGGAGCTCATTGACCAATAGGCCAATTTCGAATGTTATTTACAATTTGATTATTTTGGTTGAACCAACCAAAAACTTAATCATGCCTTATAACATTCTTCCTTTTTCAATTTATTGTCTTCTTTGTTTAAACATGCAAGAACAATATGTGGAGGACTATTATATGGGTCAAGAAAATGAGCATTTTAAAGATGGCGTCTATTTATCCATAGAACATTGGCACCGAAACAATCCTGTAACGATCAATGCCATTCGAACTGACTTGGATCCATCATCGTTTTTCTTCTATCAAGACCTTCTTTCCGAAAGAGAGTTCTATTATGAAACGGATTCTGGTAGCATATTGAGTTTTAAATCCAATAAAATATTTGGCTATTCAGATGACCATCAACTTTATGTAAGACAAGGAAGCCGGTTTATAAGACTACATATTACAGGAGCCATCTGCTATTTCGCTTATAACAAACAAAGACAATGGCTAAATCAAGAACGTGCGTTAGGTACTGTAATTATGGATAACGCCTATCCAGAAAGACATGTCGCACACAAAATAATTGACTTTGAAACAGGGAAAAAATAGAAGAAGCTTTGAACGCATTCTAATCAGAGATGAAGAGCTTTATCAGGCTTATCGGGCTGATAAAAAAAATAGAGAAAATAATGCCATGCGATATATACATGCATACAACTTGGCTCACCCGCTAGAAACACTAATGACTCCTAAATAAAAAATCCTCGACCAATGGCCGAGGATTTTATATTGTTAATGCGATTATCTTAACCTAAAGATACACGCTTGAATCCTGTAACTTCTACTTCCCCGTAAGAAGCAACGTATTGAGCTACATTTTTCTTCTCGTCTTTGATAAAGTTTTGGTCTAATAAACACTGCTCTTGATCTAAAGTCGTGTTATCAGAAATAAATCTTTCCATTTTACCTGGAAGGATCTTGTCCCAAATCTTCTCTGGCTTTCCTTCTGCAGCCAATTGAGCTTTAGCATCTTCTTCAGCTTGAGCTAAGGCTTCATCAGTTAACTGAGCTCTAGAGATGTATTTAGGCACGTTTTTCAACGTTTTACCTAATCTACCT
>JAOARK010000092.1 GCA_025210575.1 Schleiferiaceae bacterium | reverse complement strand
TGATTGGCTTGGTAATTTGGGAGCTCAATTCTTTGTTTATCGTGGCAAACAAAGAAAGCATGTAGAATTAGGATTGGGTCTGACCAGTGTGATTGGTAAAAGAGTAAAAGAAATGCCTATAGATTATTACGATCCTTACACCCATCATGAGATTGAAGGGAGCTATGACTTTTATTTTCTTCCTAAAGTGAATGTAGGTTACAGAGGAGAGTCGAGAGACAAAAGGTTGGTCTTTCGTTGGGGGTTAACTTTTCCTTATGGGATGTACTGGAGTTGGGGTTATAAATTTTGACAAAAAAATAGCGCCATGCTGCTACTACATGGCGCCTTTCTCCTAATCTAAAAATAAAACACTATGAAAAGTTATCGCTCTATTGCAGCGATAAGCTCCTTGCTCATAGGAGAAACAGATGATGAAAAGAATTGTAAATATTGTCCGTCCTCGCTAACGAGGTATTTCTGAAAATTCCATCTGACTTCAGAATCTTCAACGTTGTTCAAATTTTTTGATGTTAACCATCTATAGAGTGGATGCTGATTATTTCCTTTTACATCAATTTTTTCGGTCATTAGAAAAGTAACACCGTAGTTCTTTTCGCAGAAGTCGGCAATCTCGTTGGCTGTTCCAGGCTCTTGACCTCCAAATTGATTACAAGGCAGGCCCACAATGGCTACTTGATCTCCATGTTTTTCATGTAATGCTTGAAGCTCTTTGTATTGAGAAGTATATCCACATCTAGATGCTACATTTACAAATAAGATCTTTTTCCCTTTTAAGGTTGACATATCAATAGGATCTCCCATTAAAGATTTCATATGAATTGAATAGATGGATTTGTTTGAGTCCTTTTCAACAGGTGCTTTAGCATTCTTGTTTGCAGGAACAAAAGCTAAAGATCCAAGTGCGATCAGCGCGATGCTCAATCTTAGTGATGCTCTCATTATTAATTGAATTCTCATAATTTTAATTTTTTGAAAACAAGTGCTCTACAAAGCCCTTCAGAGCACTTGTTCTATTTATTCTTAACTCTTATCGAGTTAAATTGACTTTAGATACTATTACATTCTCTTTTGTTGTCACCGTAATGGTGTACAATCCATTTGCGAATCCTTGAAGATCAAGAATCAAGTCATTGCCGTTCAATTGGAAATTCACAGTGGTTGTCTGACCATTCAATGCAGTTATTTGCACTGCCTCAATAGTTTCAACGTTAGGGATTATGAACTCACCATTCGTTGGATTCGGATACCCAGTTACTGAAATGAGATTCTTTTCTTCAATACCGATATTGTTTACTGCTGGAAGCTCAACTAAGTCTCCTCCTCCGGCTAGTGCTACATACAGCCCAAATGCCGGACCATTTGCATTCATTGATGGGTCTAAGAACCCTGAGGCAACTACAACTAAAGCTTCACCGTCTAAGTTTAAGGATGCAAGTGGTGCAGAATAGCCTGCAACAATATTGTTACCAGAACCATCTGTTATAGCTAATACATAATCATTCGTTGGTAACTCTAGATAACCTTGGAACTCAGAATAATCCAAATCGTCCACAATGGTTCCGGCTCCAATACCGACTTCTTGTACATCTACCATAGGTGCATCAGTTGAACCATGGTGTACTAAAACGTCTGTATTCGTAGCTGTGTTCGCCATTTCTCTTCCCATCGGGTAAACTTCCAGATTGAAAGGTTTGAATGGCATATAACCTCCATTGGTATTTACAAGACCATCTGCTACAATAATGTATCTTTCATTACTTCCAAGAGAATAGTTGAAAGAAACCAGAGTATCAGCGTAACCCATACTATTCTTAGGTGCTATTCCAACATTTACATTCACTTCACTAGGAAGATCAATAAATGGTGTTGCCGTTCTGTATGCAAAATTGTCAATTGCTTTCGAACCATTGATGTACACATCAACTGAATCCGCTATGGCATCGGATGAGTTATGAATAACCTGAACTCTAGCCATACTTTCAGGAAGAGGAATTAAAGCTCCTCCACTTGGTAATGCCACAAAGAGACCAAAAGCGGGTCCATTATTATTCATTGAAGGATTGAGAAATCCTGATGCTATAACTACCAAGGCAGAATCGTCAAGACCTAGTGCATTCAAAGGTGCCTCATACGACTTAACCTTTACACTGCTCGTGGAGTCAAGAATAGCCAACCTATAATCTGCTGTTGGTAATTCTAAATAACCTTGAAATTCTGTATAGTTGATATTGTTTACAATTGTTCCTGCACCAGCTTCAATTTCCATTACGTCAACTGCAGGTGCATCAGTAGAACCATGGTGAACAAGAACATCTGTATTGTTCGGCATACTTGCTGCTTCTCTTCCCCCTACAAATAACTCTAAATTGAATGGTTTAAAAGGACTGTAAAATGCAGCATTTAATAAACCATCAGCAACTGCCACATAACTTGCTCCTGGAGCTAGAGTGTAGGTAAACGTAACTAACGTATCAGCATATCCTGCACTATTCTTAGGAGCAATACCTATAACATGCGGAACTCCAGATGGAAGTGACAAATAGTTTGTTGCAGTTCTAAAAGCAAAATTATCTATGGCAAGTGAGCCATTTAAGTAGACGTCAACCGAATCGGCAAGAGCGTCAGCGCAATTGTGAATGACTTGAAGTTTTGCATTTTGAGCGAAAGTCACAAGTGAGAAGCTCAAAAGCAAACTTAATGTGAAGTAGTGTACTTTTTTCATTTTCAATAATGTTTAAAGTTTGCTTTAAAATGTTAAACAAATATAAAATTAAAATGTTTAACAAAAACAAATAATAATTAAACAAAAAATGAAGCTGTCTTAGTTTGATAGGAAAAAGAACGGTTCTTATTTATTCTAAATGCCCATGAATAAAGGAATTGAATAGACATATAAGTATTGTCTATTCATAGATAAAGTTTTCTTATATGAAAGTAAAAAAGAAGGTTTTGATCAAAAAATAGCCCTCAACAATTAGTGTCATTTTAACACGAAGACCCGTAAAAATTGAGGGTTAGAATTGAAATGACCGGATTCATTCCAAAAGGCATCCACTACACTACCTCTAAAGTAAAAAGCATCGTCTACCCAAAACATAGGAAGGTCGCTTCTCGGCATCCATTTATTGAATTGGAAATACTTATGAGCGACCAATGAGTCTCCTTCAATATTCATTAATTGCAGTTCGCCACTCATTTCGTATGGATTCTCAGTAAGGCAAATCATTTTTGAGCCATCTTCTGAGATATGAGGGTATTCAATTAGACTGTGCTTGCTTTCGCCTGTAGATTTATCTACCAAGGTATATTCCATACCCTCATAGTACATGGTTTGGATGAGGTAGCTATTTAGTATTTCAATGTACCCTTCATAGCTATGTTCTTGTCGGCCGTCATCATATTCGGGGTTTAGTATCTGCTTGAAGACCACAGTTGAATCTCCTGCGGGTAGAATGATCTGGTTGGTATCTATTAAGACCTCAGGAGTATTCATAGTTATGAAATCATTTCGAACATTCATGTTACTGTAAAATTCGCTCGAATCAATAATCTCTAGTTTGATGAAACTAACCAGTTCAGTTTCTTCGAAAAATTCAGTTCCAGATCCTGTGTCGGCTGCTACGATGGAATGCAAGTCTTCAGGATTAATTTTTAGTTGCTCACTTGAGCCTACATCACTTTTTAGAACCCAACCTATTCTATATTCATCTTGATAGTGGTATTGTTCATTCTCGTAGTATTGAACCTTTACTACGTCTTTAATCCCATACCAGTATTCTTCAATTTGAACCACGTCTAGAATGTCTTTGTATTCATAAGTTTTCCAAACTTTAGAGCGGTTACTTTGCTCATTCCTCAAATCGGTATAATCGCTCAATACGGTGACTTTTTTTATAACTTCTAAAGTTTTAACACTATCGTTTTCAGTGTAGACTTCTTTAGTCCGCTCGATTTTTTCAGATTGAGTTTTTGACTTCTCCTCTTTGTTGTTTGATTGACATGCAAGGAATAGGGTAGAAACGAATAGACTAAGTACAATGGATTTGACGTACATATAGATTGTTTGTCGGGTTTGTTTTGCTTGGGGCTGAAATTAATTTTTGGAAGTCAGAATAAAAAATGTGTTACAGTGGTTTGTTTCAAGGGGCGCTCATGTT
>JAOARK010000091.1 GCA_025210575.1 Schleiferiaceae bacterium | reverse complement strand
GAGATCATGCAGAAATATGGTATAGAGAAAATCAAAACTATTGGAGATGCTTATATGGCCGCTGGTGGATTGCACGTGCCACGTACTTCACAACCTGTAGACGTTGTCAAGGCAGGCCTAGAAATGCAGCAATTTATGCTATCGCGGATAGCAGAAAAAGAAAAAGCCAACGAACCTTTTTTCGAAATGCGCGTGGGTATTCACACGGGGCCGGTAGTAGCCGGAATTGTGGGCGTAAAGAAATTCCAATATGACATCTGGGGTGACACCGTTAACACGGCTAGCCGAATGGAAAGTCATGGATTAGTGGGTAAAGTGAATTTGAGCTCGACAACCTATGAATTGATAAAAGACCAATCCAGTTTTTCATTTGAGAAACGAGAAACCATAGAAGTAAAAGGCAAGGGGGAAATGGAAATGTGGTTTGTGAAACTATCTTCATAATTTCGAATAACCTATAAATTGAATCGTAAAAAAATCCTATCCAAAACCATGAAACGACATATTCTATTCATTGTTTTATGTGTATCCTATTTTGGAAAATCCCAGAATTTAGATTCTTTATTTACTGTATGGCAAGACAAAAGCGAATCGGATTCTGTGCGGGTTCTGGCATATGAACAATACCTCCAAATTGGCATATCGAACAAGGATCCTGAGCGTCTTTATATGCTGGCTGATTCGTTGATCCAATTCGACAAGGAACATAATTATCCAATCGCCCGTGCGAAAGCGTATAATTTCAAAGGAGCCGCTAAAAGAGCTCAACGCCAGTTTGATGAAGCTATGTCTTTACATGATCAGGCATTACAGATTTATACGGGTATAAATTTCAAGTTGGGGATAGCCTTTACGCTTCAACATATGGCCACCACTTATGACCGTCAATATAATTTTGATTTAGCGATAGAATACCATACGAAATGCTATGAAATTTTTAGTGAAATAGGTAATGAATCACGGGCAGCGAAATCATTAATAAAAATCGGAGAGTTACATGAAGCTTTGCATGAATTTTCAAAAGCGCTGGAGTTTTATAAGCGCAGCTTAAACATGAGATTGGAACTCAACATTCCTTTTGACATTGCAGAGTCTTATTGGTATGTTGCTTATATGTATGGTGAGATGAAGAACTTACCAAAAGCTGAAGAATATTTCAAGCTTAGTTATAATATATACATTGATATAGATGACATTGATTATGCTTGGGGGCTTCTGAACGATCGTGCAATGTTTCATGAGCGATTTGGAAATCATGAAGAAGCTATTGGTTTTTACAAACAGATAATGATCCTCTTGAAAGAAAGAGGAAATCATCAAGAAGTGATATCCACATATATTTACCAAGCAAAGCTCTATGAAAAAACAGTAAACCGCCAAATGAGCACCAGCATGCTCGAAAAATGTAGGGATTATGCAAATGAGAACCAATTTGAAATACCGACCAAAAATCTTATTCAAATTCTCATTATCGAAGACAAAACAAATAAGGCCGATGAGATTATTCAGCGACACCTTGAATTGGGGAATACTGACACCAATAGTATTCTGAATGCAATCTTAAATATTGACCATTTGTACATTCAGATTGGTCAAATTGTCAAAGCTTTAGAAATCGGTAAACTCTATAATAAATGGGCTGTAAAGTGTGGAGATGAATACCACCTCATGAGATCGGGTGCCAATTTGGGAACGATTTACGAGGAGGGGCTTAAGGATTATTCGAAGGCTCTACCTAATTACAAAGAGGAAGCAAAGTATGCGGTCTTACTGAATGATTCGGCTAGTTATGGCCATGCCCTGATTAATGAAGGAGGAGTTTACAGTTTATTAGGGATGTACGATTCTGCCGAAGTCTGTCTTGAAAATGGATTAAAAATAAGCAGGCGGTACCATCAGCAAAGGTCTATTGCCTTTGCAACGCGTTTGATGGGCGAGCTCTACCTTGAAAAAGGTGACATGGACCGGGCGCATAAGTATTTTAAAGATGCGGTCGAGGAGGGAGCAAAAGATGTAAGCGTATTAACCTTCGCAAAGAATCTAAGTGCTTTAGGAAACTCATTTCTCAGAAGAAAGGAATATGAAAAAGGCCTGAAACAGTGTCTATTGGGTTGGGAGTTATCAAACAAAGAAAAGTTCTTTGAAGGTAAACGGATCAATTGTAATTGTCTATTTAAGATCTATGACGCTCAGGGGAATCAGGAAAGAACCTTGTATTTTTTAAAAGAGCTGACAGCTATCAATGATTTGATTGCGAAAAGGAACGTCCAGAACAAAGTGCTGGAAGATGAATTTCTACAGCAAATGCAAAGGGATAGTATTGCGCGTATGCAAGAAAAACAAGAGGCCAAAATTATGCATGAGCAGGAAATAGCGGCTGAAAAGAAAAAAGAACTTTTTTTAATAATTGGTGGGCTTGCCATATTATTCATTGCTGGCGGTATTTATAGTCGCCTGCACTACGTGCGCAGATCTAAAGCAAGCCTGCAAAAGGAGAAAGACCGTTCAGAAAACCTATTGCACAATATTTTGCCAGAAGAAGTAGCTGCTGAGCT
>JAOARK010000090.1 GCA_025210575.1 Schleiferiaceae bacterium | reverse complement strand
GATGTGCTCCTTTGTATGTTGTTTTCTCAGCGTCAGCATCTTCCATTGCCTTGTTTGAAGACTGAGTTGCAGATAACCCCAAGTGTACCTTGGTTCCTGCCATTTTAGAAACAGCCTCTAATCCTGTCGCGAAATCAGCTTCTTTACCGTTTAGTGCAAAACTGATATTTGCTGCTAATGGCACAGAATTGAATCCAGAAACGAACACCGCCATTGGCGCTACGGCTGGGTTAGCCACACAACCGTAAGGACGTTGCGAAATAAATCGCCAACAGCCCGCTTCTAATATTCTTTCTTAAATCTGATTGGCGTCCATACTTGCCGGGTTAGCCTTTCCAAAATCTTTGTATTTGATTTCTTTATCAGCTAAAACCACAACTTCAAGAATCTTTCTCTTTGCACCTCTGCGTACTTCAGAAACCTCACCACTTACAGGAGAAGTGTACTGAATAGAAGGTCTGTCTTTATCGAAAAATAAAGGCTCACCTGCTTTTACTTCGGCACCAGCTTTTAAAGCCAGTTTAGGAGTTAAATCTTTGAAATCTGTGGGTTTTACGGCAAAAACGCTTGGGGTCTCTAATTCTGCCACAGATTCGGCAGCAATCCCCTTCATTTTGATGTCGTATCCTTTACGGATAGAAATGGTTTTTGACATTTTTGGGTCAATTATTTCGTACACAAATTGCGCGCAAAATTAACTTTTTTGTCTATTCAACCTCACTAATTTTTTAACGAAACTTTACAATAATTTGCCATTTATTTACATATCTATTTTGACACATACATTTTAGGTATCAATAATGGACTACATTCAGGTATTTGATACTTTACACTCAAGAAATTACAATCGCTCTATGAAGCAATTAATAACAGGCATTTTATCTCTTCTAATATCCTCAAGCTATTTTGCTCAAAGCATAGATTATGCAGGAGAAGTTCAGGGCACATCGCTAGAGGACAGAGTATATGCCAATAACGTTAAGACGGTAACCTTAAAACCTACTCATAATCAGTATGCACCACCAATGATCAAGCTCAACAGCAATGAAAAGCTGAGACTGGACTTTGATCTGTTATATGACGATTACAGATATCTCAATTATACACTTATCCACTGTAATTCAGATTGGACGACTTCAGACTTATTGAAATCGCAATTTGTTGATGGGTTTCAAGAATACCTCATTGAAGATTTTGAGTATTCTATAAATGCTTACGTTCCATTTACGCACTACACGGTGACGATCCCCAATATCAACATGCAAATGAAACTTTCTGGCAACTATGTTTTATTGGTATACGAGGATGATATTTCTAACCCTATTTTAACCAAGCGTTTTGTGATATATGAAGAAATTGTAAATGTACAGGCGTCTATTGATAGAGCTAACTATTTAGATTATCGCTTTACTCATCAGGAAGTTGATTTTACCATCAACCACCCTGGATATGAAATTCCAGACCCTTACAATGATCTTTACGTTTCCATTCTTCAAAATTACAATTGGAACAAGGGCATTTACAACTTAAAACCTCGATTCGCTTCTAATTACCAGTTAGACTATAACTACGACTATGAAAACGCCTTTAGTGGAGGCAATGAGTTTAGAATGTTCGACTCTAAAGATATGCGTGCTAAAACTCTTGAAATTCAAAAAGTAGTTTTAGATACAAACTATGAGGTATATCTATCAACTGACTACCAACGTGGAATTGGGAAGTATAGTTATTTGGATGACATTAATGGCCGATTTCTTATTCGAAAATTAGATCGTGACCCCACCACTGAAGCGGATTACATTTGGGTTGATTTCTATTTAGATGCCCCTACTCCTATCACCGAAGGAGATGTTTACGTAAATGGGGCGTTTTGTGATTGGAGACCTACTCCAGAAACAAAAATGGAATATGACCCTGTGAAAAAAGCGTATCGAAAAAAGATACTTTTAAAACAGGGTTACTATAACTATCAATACATTGTGTTAACACCAGAAAACAGAATTGATGAGTCTATTATAGAAGGATCCTTTTGGGAAACGGACAATGAATATCTAATTCTTGTATATCACAGAGAAATTGGATTGAGATATGATAGAGTTGTGGGAATGCTGCAAGTAAACTTTAGACTATAAATGTATAGACGCAAGGTTGAGAAAGGTGAAAATTGCCTGAATTGTGGGACAGATCTTCATGATGAGAATTTTTGTCCTAACTGTGGTCAGGTAAATAATCAGCGTAAGCCCACCATTTTCGATCTCTTTTTTGAGCTTGTTTCTAATCTGTTTGCATTTGACTCTAAGTTTTATAGAAGTGTTGGTCCACTTCTATTTAAACCTGGAAAACTAAGTTTAGAATTTGCCGCAGGACGAAAACAACAATACATGTTGCCTATTCGACTATTTATTGTGGTAACAATTATCTTTTTGTTTTTGAATTCTATTTCCAATGGCTACAATTTTCAAACATCTATGGGTACCAAAGGAGTTAAAGTTCAAACTGACTCAAGTGATGTTGATGTTGCGCCCAACCTCGACCTTGGCGGTGGTGATCTTGATAGGATAGCCAACTTCATTCAAACCAACGATACGCTTTCTGTGGATGATGGCCTAAAAGAATTAGGGCTTGAACCCACAATGATCAATCGAATATTCTATCATCAGTTTCTAAAATTTAAAAAGAACGGATCTGATGATTTTATAAAATATATACTTTCTAAGTTTTTAATTCTCGCCTTATTGTTCATTCCATTTTTGGCGATGCTCTTAAAATTCTTCTACCTCAATCTCCCGAAATATTTCTACATAGATCATTTTGTCTTTGCCGTGCATCAGCAAACAGTCTTCTTCATTATCCTTATCGTCAATAATCTTTTGGGCTATATGGTTGATTCATTCCTGATAACACTATTGCTGATTCTTCTATTTTCTATTCATTTTTTATTGGCCTTAAGAAGGTTTTATCAAGAGCGCTGGTGGCTCACTATATTCAAATTCATAATGGTTAACATAGGATTTGTATTTGTTCTCTTAATTTTTATATTTTTATCAGGTATCGTAACCTTTCTACTTTATTGATATCTAACGTGGTAACAGAAGTTACATCTGGAATTCGAGTTTCTGTAGACACAGAGTATAGCGGCCGTTATTTTCGCAGAAACGGTTCGTTGTATCTATTCTCTTATCATGTAACTATAGAAAACCTAAGTAACGAAGAGGTTCAACTCTTAGGAAGACATTGGTTTATTTTTGATACGGGAGATGGTCCTAGTGAAGTAGAGGGCGCTGGTGTTATCGGTAAACAACCGATACTCAAACCAGGGGAAGTTCATCATTATCAAAGCGGTTGTCATTTAAGAGCTAGTATCGGAGCCATGAAGGGAATCTACCATATGGTTAGAACGAATGATCAAACTCCATTCAAAGTAAAAATTCCTACTCTTCAATTTTTTGCTACACCAAGGCTAAACTAATCTGCTACATTTGCCCAAACTTAGAGTATGGCTGAGATAGGCACAGATATTTTCGCGGCAATAAATCACTTAGAAAATGGAAATCTAGTTGCAATACCAACAGAAACGGTATATGGTCTTGCGGCTAATGCTTTTGATAACGAAGCCGTTGCTAAAATTTTCACAGCTAAAAATAGACCGAGTTTTGACCCTTTAATTGTTCATACATCTTCGTTCGATCGAGTTTCTTCGTTTACTAAAGAAATTAATGACAATACCTACAAGCTGGCAGAAAGCTTTTGTCCCGGACCGGTAACCTTTATTCTAAAAAAAACGGAGACCATTCCAGATCTCGTCACCTCTGGTCACTCTACAGTTGGTGTTCGAATTCCTAGACATCCACTCACACAAACCCTATTAGAGTCTCTTGAATTTCCGGTAGCAGCTCCAAGCGCCAATCCTTTTGGTTATGTTAGCCCAACAACGGCTGAGCATGTAAATCAACAATTAGGGGATAAGTTACCCTATATTCTTGATGGTGGACCAAGTACGGTTGGTGTTGAATCAACCATAATCGATGCGAGTGAAGATCAAGTGAAAATCTTACGACTTGGCGGATTGACCTTAGAAGAAATTGAAGAAGTCTTAGGAAGGAAAGTTGATTTGATCAAGACATCTAGCTCGAACCCAAATGCACCCGGAATGTTATTCTCTCATTACTCACCTGGCATTCCATTGACACTTGGCCCAATTGATTGGGAATCTCTTGAAAAGAGCTCAAACACATTTGGCGTACTCACCTTTGGCAAACAGAATAATCTGCCAAAAAACGCACTCGAATTCTGTTTGAGTAAAAGTAAAAACGTGAATGAAGCTGCAGCGAACCTATTTAGAGGTTTACGTTATTTTGTAGGCACAGAAGTACGCAACATATATGCAGAAAAACTACCTGATGAAGGTTTAGGAAGGGCGATTAATGATCGCCTTACAAGGGCTGCGGCTACAATTGTTTAAGCTTCGCCTTTCTTAAAACAAAATTCTGACCGAGATAAACCTTTCGCACCTGCTCATCAGCGGCAAGTTCTTCTGCCGATCCTGATTTTAGAATATTACCCTCGAACATTAAATACGTTCTATCAGTAATGGCCAGGGTTTCTTGAACGTTATGATCTGTAATTAAGATTCCAATGTTCTTCTCTTTCAATCGCGCCACAATGGCTTGAATATCTTCTACCGCAATTGGATCAACTCCCGCAAAGGGCTCATCCAACAATATAAAGTTTGGATTCACGGCAAGAGCTCTGGCAATTTCAGTCCTTCTTCGCTCTCCACCAGAAAGAAGGTCACCTCTATTCTTTCTAATATGACCTAAGCTAAACTCATCAATTAGACTTTCTAACTTATGCTCTCTTTCAGCCTTGGTTAGCTTCGTAAATTGAAGAACTCCTTTGATATTATCTTCAACACTCAATTTTCTAAATACGCTAGCTTCTTGCGCCAAATAACCAATTCCTTCTTGTGCTCTTCTATACATCGGGAAATTGGTAATCTCTTTATTGTCAATGTATACCTTTCCTTCGTTGGGTTTTATTAGACCAACAACCATGTAAAACGAGGTAGTCTTACCGGCTCCATTTGGTCCCAAGAGTCCAACAATCTCGCCTTGGTTTACCTCAAAAGAAACGCCTTTAACCACTGTACGTGATCCATACCTCTTTATGATATTTTCTGCTCTTAGCTTCATAACGCTTCGGCCTCTCTAGCTAACCTCTTCTCTACTCTTGCTGAAACCCTAATACTTATTTCGTATAACAACAGTACGGGAATTGAAACAAGTATTTGACTTGACATATCAGGAGGAGTAATGATGGCTGACAAAATTAATATTACAACGAGCGCATGCTTTCTATATTTCCTCATTAAATCAGGAGTTACTAATCCCAATTTCGAGAGGAAGAAAACAATGATAGGAAGTTCAAACAAAATACCACTCGCAAGTGTAATTGATGTTATTGTAGATATGTATGAAGAAAGATCAAGCCTATTTGTAACGCTCTCACTAATAGAATATGTCCCAAGAAACTGAACAGATAAAGGACTAATAACAAAGTACCCGAAAAACACACCTGTTAAAAACAGAAATGTAGAAACACTGATCACATATTTAGAGTTCTTTCTTTCCTCAGGTCTCAATCCAGGCTGGATAAATCTCCATAGTTCCCATAATACATAAGGAAAAGCCACAATTAACCCAGCTACGATAGATACCCAAATGTGCATTGAAAATTGTCCTGCCATCTTCATGTTAATGATCTCAAACGGCATAGTTTCAAAACAAAAAACACCAGTGCTAATCTTAGAAGTTAATTCACAGATAAGTCTATACGATATGAAATCTGGTTTCGTTAAACCAAGGATAACATTATCGAAAACAATATTGGGATTACTAAAAGCAACACCAGCTAAAACCATTATTGCTACAGCTGAACGAACAAGATGCCATCTAAGTTCCTCAAGGTGTTCAATAAATGACAGACTATTTTTATTTTTCTTGGTTTGCTCCATATTTTAGCGGCTGCAAATTTGAATAAAATATTCAATTGTTCTACCGAAGAATTTCTTTTCTGAAGAGACAAAAAGAAAATATTAATTATCGATTAGACTATACGATAAATTACTAACTTCCTACGGGAATCGAGAAAATTTGATTTATGAAGAATTTTTCGGATGCTGAGTTATCAACCCAGCTCAAAAAGCATTTTGGGTTTTCCAAATTCAAAGGAAATCAACTAGACATCATTAAGAATGTAATTGCTGGAGAAGACACTTTCGTGATCATGCCAACAGGTGGAGGGAAGTCATTATGTTACCAATTACCTTCATTGCTACACGAAGGAACAGCTATTGTGGTTAGTCCTCTAATCGCCTTAATGAAAAACCAAGTAGACGCCATGCGAGGATTCTCTGAATCTAATGGTGTTGCACATGTTTTAAATTCGTCTTTGACCAAAAGACAAATCACCGAGGTTAAATCTGACTTAACAAGTGGTATTACCAAGCTTTTGTATGTTGCTCCAGAATCGCTTAGCAAAGAAGACAACGTTGAATTTTTAAAGTCGTTGAACATCTCATTTTTTGCTATTGATGAGGCGCATTGTATTAGCGAATGGGGTCATGACTTTAGGCCTGAGTACCGTAATATTAAAGTAGCAGTAAACAAAATTGGTCGCAAGCCAATTATAGCCTTAACCGCTACAGCAACTAAAAAGGTACAAGGAGACATTATGAAAACTATGGGCATGGAGAATGCCACCGTGTTTCAATCTTCTTTTAATAGAGATAATCTGTACTATGAAGTGCGTTCTAAGTCAGATCCAGATAAAGACATTATTAAGCTACTTCAGCCCCATAAAGGGAAAAGTGGAATTATTTACTGCCTAAGCCGACAAAAAGTTGAAGAGCTAGCGCAAACACTACAAGTAAACGGAATCAATGCTCTTCCATATCATGCAGGGCTTGATAGCGGCACTCGTGTTAAACATCAAGATGCTTTTTTGATGGAAGATTGCGACATAATCGTTGCTACAATCGCATTTGGAATGGGAATTGACAAACCCGATGTTCGTTTTGTTCTTCATTACGATATGCCAAAGAGTTTAGAAAGTTATTATCAAGAAACTGGACGAGCTGGTAGAGATGGTGGCGAGGGAAACTGTATTACTTTTTATAGTTTCAAAGACATTGAAAAGCTAGAGAAATTCCTTTCTAAGAAACCAGTATCGGAGCAAGAAGTTGGGAAACAATTGTTGCAAGACTCCATGGGATATGCAGAATATTCTGGTTGTCGTAGAAAATATCTACTCCACTATTTTGGAGAAGAATACGATGACAGTCAATGCACCAACATGTGCGATAATTGTAGGTTCCCACGCAAAAAATATGATGCCCAAGAAGATTTGGTCAAGGTATTCAAGGTTATTGAAGAGTCTTTTCAAAAGTTTAAGTCGCCCCAAGTTTGCAATGTGCTCATTGGTAATATGACGGCTATCTTAAAAACGCATAATGCATCGAGCATGGATATGTGGGCAAAAGGAAAAGAAAAATCAGATAAACATTGGAGCTATGTGATCAGACAAGCCATCGTACAAGATTATCTGATCAAGGAAATAGAGTCTTATGGAATCTTAAAGCTTACCGATAAGAGTAAAGCCTATTTAGCGAATCCAGAGCCATTCATTATTCCAGAAGAAACAGATTTTGGAGGTTCTACTGTGGCAGGCGGTTCAGACAAAGGTGGCAAAGGAGCTGCACTAGATCAAAAGCTTTATAATCAACTCAAGGAGGAAACAAGAAGAATTGCAAAGTCTAAAAAGGTTCCTCCTTATGCTGTTTTTTCTGAGAATTCATTGAATGAAATGGCAACGGTATATCCTTGCAATCTTGAGGAGCTTCAGAATATTTCAGGAGTAGGTACGGGAAAAGCAAAGAAATTTGGTCGTTCTATAGTTGAGTTGATTGCAGAATATGTTGAGCAAAATGGAATAGAGAGACCATTGGATTTGGTATTTAAATCTGTGGCCAATAAATCTGTCTTAAAGGTTTACATCATTCAGAGTACAGATAGAAAATTACCTCTAGGTGATATTGCTTCTGCTAAAGGGCTTAGCATGGACGAGCTTATGAATGAAATGGAAATCATTGTTAATAGTGGAACCAAAATTGACATTGATTATTATCTAGAAGATATTCTAGACGAAGAATCTATAGATGAAATATTCGACTTCTTTATGGAAGATGCAGAAGATGGTTCCGTGAAAGAGGCCATTGATGAATTTGGATCTGATTTTAGTGAAGAAGAAATCAGACTGGTCCGATTAAAATTTATGAGCGATGTAGCGAATTAAAAAAGGGAGGTTTTAACCTCCCTTTTTTTTAGTTCAAGATAATCTCGACTTTTTCACCATTGCTTAGTTTTTCAACGTGCAAGGCTTTTGAAAATGCTAGTACATTTTGTATGCATTTTTTTGGTGCATGAAACATTTCATTGTTTGCATGGCTTTTTTCTTTTGAAGTAATGTTGGGCATAGGCTACATTTTAATTATATGGTGTATAAACGCCATTGTTTATTACCATATTGCCTACACTTAAAATTTTTTATTGTACGGTTAAACTTACATTGTGTTTTTCCATCAATTTCCTCAAATTAATTAAGGCATATCGCATTCTACCTAATGCCGTATTAATACTCACATTTGTATTCTCGGCAATTTCTTTAAAGCTCATTTGCGCATAATGTCTCATTTTAAGCACCTCTTTCTGATCTTCAGGTAAATTTTCAATCAAATTTCTAAGGTCCTGTTCAATTTGAGTTTTAATCATACTGCGTTCTACATTAACCGAACCATCAGAAATGATATCAAAAACATCAAAGTCGTCTTTGGGTGAAATCGTTGGAATTCTCTTTAACCTTCTGAAATGATCTATTACCAAATTGTGTGCTATACGCATAGCCCAAGGAAGAAACTTCCCTTCTTCATTGTATTTACTTGTCTTTAGCGTTGTAATTACCTTAAAGAAAGTATCTTGAAAGATATCATTCGCTAAATCAGTATCTCTTACCTTTGAAATGATGTAGGTATAAATTCTAGACTCGTGTCTTGAAATTAATCTACTTAAATCCGCTTCGTTTCCGTTGATATATCCAGTGATTAACTGGCTATCGCTCTTTTGACTAGCATCCATAACATTACCCGTTTTAGTTAAACAATTAAGACTGTTGAAAAAAGGTAATTATGTTGCTATATGCGATAAATTTTATGTGTTACTGATAATCAATGTGTTGCAAAGAACATTCCAAATATAGAATAATTCAGAAAGAATCAAAAAAAATATGTAACACTGAGGCAATTTTTTAGCTACACACTCATAACCAAAGCATTACATTAAATAGTAAGCATTGGATTCCTTTTCCATATTCAAAATGATAATTTTGCAGGCTTAATTTTTCTGAATTGTTTTAAGAATTTCAACTGAGAATAAGGAATGAACATAGAGATTAAAGGTGCTAAAATGCACAATCTTAAAAACGTAGATGTAACCATTCCACATAATCAATTGGTTGTGGTAACAGGAGTTTCAGGCTCGGGTAAGTCTTCTTTGGCCTTTGATACATTATATGCCGAAGGTCAAAGAAGGTATGTAGAAAGCCTATCTTCTTATGCCAGGCAATTTTTAGGAAAATTGGAGAAACCAGAAGTAGAATACATCAAAGGACTTTCTCCTGCCATTGCGATAGAACAAAAAGTTACTTCTACAAATCCAAGATCTACGGTGGGAACCACTACCGAGATTTACGATTATTTAAAAGTTCTTTTTGCCCGAATTGGTAAAACCTATTCTCCTATATCGGGTGTAGAAGTAAAAAGACACCAGGTAAAAGATGTTGTTGATTTTATTAAGTCTTTTCCCGAAGGCGAAAAATTATATCTCACTTGTCCTTTTCCGGATACGAATAGAACGCTTGAGAAAGATCTAGAAATATTAGGTCAACAGGGTTTTAGTAGAGTAAAAGAAGGTGGAGAAGTATACAGAATTGAGGAAGCTCCAAGCACTCTTAAGCGCAAGTCGTTAGAGTTAGTTATAGATCGACTTGCCGTTGTACTAGAAGATGAAGATTTCGACAATAGAATAGCCGATTCTGTTCAGACTGCTTTCTATGAGGGACATGGAAATTGTACAATTGAAGAGCTGAAAAGCGGTAAGAAAACTGAATTTAATAATCAGTTTAAAGCAGACGGAATCGTCTTCGAAGAACCGACATTGCATTTATTCAGCTTCAATAACCCGTTTGGGGCTTGTAAAAAATGTGAAGGATTTGGTAGCGTAATTGGAATAGATGAAGATCTGGTTATTCCCAACCAATCACTTTCAATTTTTGAAGATGCGGTGGTAGCCTGGAAAGGTGATAAAATGAAAGAATGGAAAGAGGCACTTATAGCCGTTTCAGATCAAATCAACTTTCCTATTCATCGCCCTTATTATCAATTAAGTCAAGAAGAAAAGGATATACTTTGGGATGGTAACAAACATTTCGAAGG
>JAOARK010000089.1 GCA_025210575.1 Schleiferiaceae bacterium | reverse complement strand
TGGGTCTCATTTATTGAGCCTGGAAGATTTGATGGTGATGTGGCTTTCGTAACTTTTGATAATCACAGAAACGGAGATAAAAAGCCTTATGTATTTAAAACTAGTGACTTAGGTAAAACCTGGAAAAGCATAACTACAAGTGGTATTGAAGGGTATGCTCTGAGTATTCGTCAAGATATGGTGAATCCAAATCTGTTGTTTTTAGGAACAGAATTCGGTCTATACATCTCCTTAGACGGGGGTGAGAGCTGGACTAGATTTGAGAATAATATGCCAAAAGTTGGGGTAAGAGATATGGTTATACAGCCAAAAGCAAATGCATTAGTTATGGGAACTCATGGTAGAGGGGTAATCATAATCGATGACATAAGCCCTTTGAGACAAATAACTCCAGAGGTGTTAAATGAAAACTTGGTGTTTTTTGAGACTAAACCCACCATATTAAGAGATCCTGGTGCAGGTGGAGGCTGGTTTGGAGGTGCTGGAAATTTTGTAGGGCCAAACCCGAATAAAAGTGCCCAGATTGTATACTACATGAAGAAAAGACACACATTTGGTAAAATGTATGTAGAAATTTTCGATCAAAGCGGAAATCTCTTGAAAGAGCTTCCTGCTGGAAAAAGCGGTGGCATTAACAAAGTAACTATGCCGACTTCTCTTCCAAAACCAAAAGCAGCACCAACTGACAATCGCATGGCATTATTTGGTTCAATGAGTGGTCCTAACTTGGAAGAAGGTACTTACAAGGTAGTTCTTACTAAAGGTAAACAGAAGTACGAAACTAGCTTTGAATTGAAATACGATGAAAATTCACCGTACACAAGCGAAGACAGGGCGCTTCAAGCTGAAACGGTTATGAAGCTTTATGATTTGACTCAAGACATGGCTTATGTACATCATGTGCTAAAGTCTATTTCCGATCAATCTAAAGAGTTAGCCTCAGCAAACAGTAAAATGGCTAAAAAACTAAAGTCACTTCAAAGTAAATGTGATGAGTACAGGAATTCTTTAGTAGCAATGGGAGGTGATGGTTATGTAAACGAGGGTGAAGCTATCCGTGAGAGAATATCAAATCTTTACAGACAGGTTATTGGTTACCCAGGAAGGCCTTCTCAATCTCAAATAAATAGGACTGATGTGTTAATGGATGATATGAAAGAGATTTATTCTGAATTGGATGAAATCATTAATTCTGATGTTACCAAAGTGAATAAGGCACTCACTAAAAAAAACGAATCGGCCACAGCTATTGTAATCCAGTCAAAAGAAGAATTTCTATCCGATGATAAAAACAAGTCGGGTAGTGGAGGGAGCTATGAAGAATGGCTTGAATTAATTAAATAATTAAAAAGGGGCGTTAGGCCCCTTTTTCTATCACGACATTTAATAAATCAATCATAATTTAAGTTGGATTCAATGGGTTTGTTAGATTTTTGCCATCAAATTAAATTAAATGAATTTTCATACACGCAAATGGGTTAAGCCCGAAGATCTAAACCCAAATAACACATTGTTTGGGGGTAAGTTACTAGCATGGATTGATGAAGAAGCGGCTTTATATGCCATCAATCAGTTAGAAAACAAGAAAGTGGTAACTAAGTATATGTCTGAGATCAATTTCATAAACTCAGCCGAACAAGGGGACATTATAGAAATTGGTATAGACGTAGTTAAGTTTGGAAAGACTTCTATAACATTAAAAAGTGTTGTAAGAAACAAAATGACCTGGAAGGAAATCATTACCATAGATAAAATAGTAATGGTAAACTTAGATGAGAATGGTTCGCCTAAGCCTCACGGTCATGATAAAATAGAATACACGAAAGACAGAATTGCAAAAAGTTAGGCAAGAGCAACAAACCACATTCTAATTTTACCTTTTCCTTTTACTTCAATTTCACCCCGATCTTCAAATTGAAATTCAGGGTTTTCTTTTAGAATTTGATAGGTAAAATCTGAAATGTTCACTTTTTGTACTTCAGAAGATGATTCCATGCGTGCGGCCGTGTTTACGGTGTCTCCCCAAATGTCATACTGGAATTTCTTAACACCAACAATTCCGGCCACAACGGGTCCTGTGTGGATACCAATACGCATTTCAAAGAAAGGTTCGCCCGCCTTTTTCTTCTGTTCTTTGCGCGCTTGCATAAAACTCTGCATTTCTAAGCCTGCTTTAACCACATCTATGGGCTCAGTGGTTCTTGGAATATGCAAACCGCCCGCAGCCATGTAAGCATCGCCAATAGTCTTGATCTTTTCTACTCCGTATTTATTCATGATCTCATCAAAGCCTTTAAAACAGCTGTTTATTTCCTTGACAAGTTCTTTAGCGCTCAGTTTTTCTGCAGTTTCTGTAAAGTGCTGAAAATCACTAAAAAGCACTGTAACATTTTCAAAATCTTTAGCTTCACTTTCTCCTTTTTCTTTTAACTCTTCAGCTACTTCATAAGGGAGAATGTTTAGAAGCAATTCCTCTGATCTTTCCTTTTCAATTTCAATGGCCTCATTTTTAAGCGCCAACATCTTTCTGTGATCTCTTGTTTGCTTTATCACTATGAGAGAGATGATCAAAAGAATAACAAGACCGACACTGCCTAGAATAAGTTTATACTGGTTTGATTTCAGTAACTCAGCTTCTAAGAGTGCTTCATTATTCTTGAGTTCAAGATTGGCGATTTCTAGAGATTTTTGCTCCGATTCGTAGCGCTCCATCATTTCTGCAATAGAGTTGGCAGTCTCCTCCTTGTATACAGAATCTTTATAATTGGATGAGATCCAACTGTATTCAAAAGCCCAGTAATAGTCTTTTTCTTCACTGTAAGCCAAAGCTAGATTTTGATAATTGGCGTGCAAATCAACAAAGTCATTTAAGTTTTTCGCAATCGTTATTGCAGAATCCATATAAGCCACACGCTTATCAAAATCGGTGTGCACACCCGCTAAAACATTGTAAATTTTACCAATAGAAGAAGAATCTGTACCAACCTTTGCTGCGTAAAGCGAGAGATTTAATAACGCGGTTGCACTATCCACTTCACCTAACATAAGTTGAGAGATACTCATATTGAAACTGGCATTTTGAATGTTTTTTTGATCATTCAATTCTACCGTGACGTCATAAGCCTTTTTATAAGCAGACAGCGCTTTTTCGTATTTTTCATCCTGAAAATGAATATTACCTTGTGTGCTGTAAAGTTTAAACAAGGTGAGCGTATTACCCCAATTGTCATTATAAG
>JAOARK010000088.1 GCA_025210575.1 Schleiferiaceae bacterium | reverse complement strand
TTACTCAAATTGAGTGGAGAGTCTTTGATGGGGACTCAAGAATTTGGAATCTCTGGTGATCAACTAAAAGCTTATGCTCAAGACATCAAAGAAATTGTTGAAGCAGGTGTTGAAGTAGGTATCGTTATTGGTGGCGGTAACATTTTTAGAGGATTATCTGGTGCAAGCCAGGGAATGGATCGTGTACAAGCAGACCACATGGGAATGTTAGCAACGGTTATTAACGGACTTGCGTTACAAGGAGCTTTAGAAGAAGAAGGTGTTTACACTCGTTTACAGAGCGCCATAGAGATGGATAAGATCGCAGAACCCTTTATTAGAAGACGTGCAACACGTCACCTGGAAAAAGGACGTGTAGTAATCTTTGGTGGAGGTACAGGAAACCCTTATTTCACTACTGATACAGCGGCTACTTTAAGAGCGGTAGAAATAAATGCGGATGTTATTCTAAAAGGTACTCGCGTAGATGGTATTTATACAGCCGATCCTGAAAAAGATGCTTCGGCTACAAAGTACGAGACTATTTCTTTTGAAGAGGTTTACGAAAAAGGATTGAATGTAATGGACATGACCGCCTTTACTTTAAGTAAAGAAAACAATATACCAATTGTTGTTTTTGACATGAACAAAACAGGAAACCTGAAGAAAGTTGTAACCGGTGAGACCATTGGTACATTGGTGAAAATTTAGAAATTCTATTTTAGCACGGCTATTGCGCCTAAACAAAAAAGTTATGGAAGAAGAAATTGAATTTATACTCGACTCTGCCAAAGAGCATATGACCAAAACTATAGACCACCTAGAGCATGCCTTAATTAAAATTAGAGCAGGACGTGCTAATCCTGAAATGCTTGAAAGTGTTAGAGTAGAATATTACGGAAGTAACTCACCTTTGAGTCAGGTATCGAATATTAATACCCCTGATGCGCGCACCATAACTGTTCAACCTTGGGAAAAAGGGATGATTCCTGAGATTGAAAAAGCAATCTTAAATTCAGGACTTGGCTTTAACCCAAGCAACAACGGTGAAATGGTGATCATTAATGTACCACCTTTAACCGAAGAAAGAAGAAGAGACCTTGTTAAAATGGCGCGTCATGAAGCAGAGGAATCAAGAATTGGAATTCGTAACGCAAGAAAAGAAGCCAATGATGAGATCAAGAAATTAGGAAACGATGGCCTTTCTGAAGATTTGGTAAAAGACAATGAAGAAGAAATTCAAAATTTAACCAATTCTTACATCAAACAAATTGACGACCACCTTGAACACAAGGAAAAAGAGATAATGACAGTTTAATAGATCAACCCCGATAAAAAATCGGGGTTTTTTATTTCTAATCAAGACCACCAAAAAGCACCCACCACAACTTTTGCGTATAGACTAGGTAAACAAGCAATAAGACAATTGCGGTCAACAGCATATTTAAAAATGCTTTTGCCCAAGTAAAAACCTGAATCTCTTTGACCATTGCAATCAATAGAAATAAACTATAGACCAATCCTACTATCATTAAAATAGACTTCTTTCCAGGATAAAGAACATCAGACCAAAACTCAAATCCACCTTTTAAGACCAATATATACTGTAGCATATTTTGAAATAGCCCACCTAACAATAGAGGAATGAGACATAGGAAGGCCAATTTCAAAAACCTCTTAAGCCTGACTGAACTTCCAAAAATTCGACCCACCAACCACAACAAGAAAATTACTGGGGCATACCACAATGAAAATACTCCAAGCATCATAATGGACTGATGTATTAAAAACTCAAAAGTTGTTGAAGGGCTATAGAATCCATCAACCAGGATGGTCATCCAATTGAAACCAAAAAACAGAACCAATAAACTAGCGATGGCTCCATTTGGAATAGCATTCTCTCTTAATTCTCCAAAAACTTGCAGTGGACTTTTAAATAATCCAATTAGCACATGTCTCGCGTCAATAGCTTCTTCCTTTTCTACTATGTCCTCATCTAAGATCATTCCTCAACTATCCAAACCCTCCTGCAAAATCAGAAAAGAAATATGCGATTATCATGAAAACTGGCAGTAAACCCATTAATATGCCGAACAGCGTTTGAATGATTCCAAATACGTAGTTTTTCTCATGAATTACTTTTTGAGCAATAACCAGATAGGTAAAGGTCATTAGGAGTGCTACCAGGATCAGGGCAAGTTCAACATTATAGAAATTACTCGAAATCGTAAAACTTCTACTGAAAGAATCCGTATTGGTCAGCAATATACTTTCTACACTTCGTACAATTCCTAGTAAAGCATTTAATGCTGTAATGGGTAAAGAGCACATTACAACCGAAAGAAAAATTTTATGAGGAGAGGATGTTAATCTAGAGAACCTATTTACCAACCAAATCCCAAATGTCAAAATAGTGATTGCGATCATGTAGGTAGCCCCTGAGGTAAAACCACCTTGAATCAATTTGGAGATCCCTTCAAAAAAACTGTAGTAGAAAAAATTGAATATATAGCCCATTGAACCAATGAACACCAACAGAAGTTGGACCATCAGAACTTTGTTTGGCACCAAGTCATTTTTAAGGTAATTCAAGACTTCATTTGGTTTTGTCCAAATATTTTTGAGCCAAAACTTTATTTGCAGCTCTTCTTTCTTTTGGAAAATATCATCGTCTAACAACATAACTAAGCAAGATTAAAGAGAAATACAGGAACAGCCAGATACAATAAGGCTAACAAAAAATTGAGAACGGCTTTAATTGCATTCACTCCTTGATGGATCTTGTTGGCATAGGCCCAAAGCAGTAGAGTCCATGCAAAACCAATTATAATCATCCATGGGATAGAAATACTTCCAAAATCAAGATCCAACCTCAAGATTTTAACCAGATATCTAAACTCAATAAAGTCAAATCCGTTATTAATCATTGTCATCAATGTAAATGGCAACAAACAAAGCAATGCCAATTGAAGCATAACCCTAAAATTCTTAGCTATTCTTAGAGTTTTAGCCGCCAACCAATAGGCCGAAACAATGATGAAGATTACAATAATAAACGAGCCGAGAATTTGTAAAATTTCTTTTATAAAGCCGATTTCACTAAAATCTTGAGCAAATCTCATTTGTGAACGAAAGAACAAAAACGTGAGCGTGAACTGAGCGAAAACCACCGCACCAATCCAAGGCGAAATGCCATAATCTATAGCACTCTTGAAAGAACGTGAAGGACGTAAATAGGCAGAAATCAGTGATTGAAAAAAAGTGAGTTTTACTCCTTTTTCAATATCAATTATTTGATGGTCGAGTATGTTATCCTCTGTAATCAAAACCGAAGACCAAGATCTTCTGCAATGAACAATCCAAACGCAGGAATAGCAAAAATTAAAATTGCAAGTATCACATTAATGACAGCCTTACCCGTATTGAATTCTTGACAAGTTCGTACCCCAACAACCACTAAGATCATATTCCAAAATCCAAATATTCCAGAAAAGACAATTCCAGTAGTTTGAGCCGCTGGAAATTGTTCTAAAAGACCAGTCATACCTTCAGCTTCATCAGAGTAGGTATACATCTCTACTAAATTCCAAATTGAGCTCACTGCTCCATAACAAATACTGGGAATAGAAGCAATAATTACCACCCGAAGTAACAATGAATAGTTTGCCTTTCCTTTTAGTGCCATTCCGGTAATCCATAGCATAAGCGCGTAGAGAAAATAAACAAGCAGTTTTCCAAAAACACCACCAGCAACTGTCCCAAGGTAATAGCCTGAAGTAGGAATAAGCGGATCTGAAAAAAGCTGAAAAGCGGAAATAACCGAAGGAAGTATGAGAATTCCGAAAATAAATAAAAGAATACCCGAGGAAGTGGAATACTGTTTAATGCTTTGAAATACCAACCTTGGGTTAATCCAAATGTTTTTAAAAACCTGCCTAGAATTTAACCTTTGGTATTGAGGTTCGTTTTGGTAAAGTTCTTCATCTAATATCATGTGCTAAGATATCTTGGGTAGTTTTTACGGTTAATTCTCCTTGAGTAGGCAACATTCCCTGCCATACCCAATTGTAATGATCTATTACTTGTTTGGCGGTCAAGGTAGGTCTATCTGCCGTTGTATGCGCATCGCTTATTGCGGTCACATAATAGTCTTTAGCTAAAGCTGACTGTAAAGTGGACTCTACACAAAAATCAGTGGCACAACCTGTAATGTAAACATGATCTACTTTCCAGGCTTTTAAATAATCTTCCAGATCAGATCTATAGAATGCGTCATTTGCTGTTTTAGAAATACTTTCATCTACTTCTTCAACATTAAGGTCATCTAACAATTCCCAATCTTTGTGTCCTGGAATACATTCATTTGTTCCTGTACCATCATGCTGAATAAAAACAACTGGCCATTTCTTCTTCCTAAAAAATTCGGCTATTTCATTGATATTCTTTACCACACCCTCTCGATTAAATCGAGGAGTCTCTGCGGTAAATGAAACTTTTTGCATGTCAACAATAAGTAGTGCTTTCACTAAGGCTTTCGCATTTGATTTCTTGCGATGAAAATAGCCAATGGAATTAATAATAGACTTAAGAATATAAGGCCATAAAGAATGAGTCTATCTTTTTCTGACTTGATGGTCTCTTCTTTTTCATCTAGCTCTGCTTGTAACGCTGCGAGTTCCTTTTCTTTTTGTTCGTTCAACAGCATTAATGAGTCTTCAAGACCCGTTTGATATTGCTGCGTTGAATCCAATTCAACCGCAACACTGTCAAGCCCCATCAACAAAATACCTGGATCAAGCTCTGACAACTTCATGATTCTTGTAAACTGATCGCTTAAATTCTTAATTCCTGCTGCATCTCTTTCTCTGTTCAATGCCTTTATCTTGTTACTAATTTGTCTTTGTGCATATCGATTCCCTTCAAATCGCATAGCATAGGTGTAGGCCATCAAGGCGTTCTCATAAACTCCATGTATTTCGTTGAACTTTGCCAATGTCATTAAGAGATTAGTGATCACCTTGTTTGGAGCTGGCGTAAAAGGTGCGCGTGTTCTAATCTGGTATTGAAAATTAAAGTTCACTTTCCAATTCGCACTTCGTACTGAACCTCGCTCCACCATATCAGCTAAAAACTGTTGCGTCACAATCTCATTGCTCTTTAACCAACCTGGGCTCGACTTTTCCTTAATCTTAGCCTCTAGTATTTTTACATGTATCCATTCTGAGCTGGCATGCGATTTTGGGTTTAACTCATACCCACTAGAAATGTATTTCAAAGCGCTGTCTAATTCACCCATAAGTTCATAGCAGGTACCTAAATTCGCGTTGAGGTTGTACTCATCAGGATGTTCTCTGTACAAAGGTGCCAAAATGCGATAGGCTGAATCTACTTCCCCCTGTTTCATTAAGTTCACGGCCAGGTCACTCCAATGTTCATAGGCATCTGGATTCTCCTTAATCAACCCACTTAATTCGCTTATCCGATCTTTTATGGCGTCTTGATCAAACTCCAACATGGCCGGAGTTAAATAGAAATAGCGTGTATACATGCGCTCTCCTTCCATGGTATAACCATACTCGTTACCGCAGGGAATTGCCAATAAAGGAATAAGACATAGCATAAGAATAAGTGGCGTGATTCTTTTCATAAGTTGAGTTTATTGAAAAACGAGAACAGCGAGAATTTAATTGTATTCAACCAAATTCTCGCTGTTCAATATTTTATTGAAATGAAATTGTACTACTTAGCTTCCCAGGTATTGTTTTCCAGATCAGTATCGCACATCATGCGCATTGGGTCTATTGCAATTGTCTCGATTTGATCTACTGGATAAGGCAAATCCCATTCATATGTCCTATTTGTCCAAGGCCATGCGGGCAAGGCTCCAAAGTCTTCTTTCCAGCCATACTGCAACACTAATGGAATTGTATATCCAATAACATCACCATTTTTTAATGAAATGTACACATCCACCGGCATCATGAAATCTCCTTTCTTTTCTAGAATGAGTTTTCCTTCAGTTCCAGTATGAACAACTTCTTTAATTCCGTAATCAATCTTGCGTGTTGTATTTAACCACATTTGAGGAAACCAATCCAATTCCATGTCGCTTTCCACTTCCATGATTCTGATGAAATCGTGATAATCGGGGTGTTTGAATTTCCATGTATCGAAATAAGTTTTCATCCCGTTCCAAAAGGCTTCCTCCCCAACTATGTATCTCACTTGATTTACGAAAAGCTGACCAAAAGGATATGCAGTAAAGCTGTACATTTTATTGGTATTGAAAAAATCTCCAGCAATGTTCATTGGCTCTCTTAAACCTGGAGTTGTATCTCCAACAGCATTCAAGTAAAGATAGCTTCCGTAAGCCCCAGTATGTGGATTTACTTTTTTCTCTTTATTAAAATGAGCGTTCATGTATTCTTCCTCCGCAAAAGAAGTAAAGCCTTCATCCATCCATGGATAACGGTTTTCATTACTACCCAAAATACCATAGTACCAGTTGTGTGTTGCTTCGTGAACAAAGAGGCCAACCAATCCCTTTAAAGATTTCCCACCTCCTAACATCATTGTGCACATTGGGTATTCCATTCCACCATCTCCACCTTGAATGATTGAAAATTGAGGGTAAGGGTACTTCCCAAATTTTTCTTCCATGAACTGGAAATACTTAATTACGTATTCATCCAACTGATCCCAGTTTTTAACATTGGCTGTTTTTTCACTGTAAAGCAGGTGAACCATAGGTCCATTTTCAACTTGAAATGAACGGTGCGTATAGTCTTTATCCGCAGCCCAAGCAAAATCATGTACATTCTCCGCTTTGAAATTCCAGCTGCGCATTTTGCTCTTTTGCTTCTTTACTTTTCCATCAAAATATCCATAGCCTAATTCTTCAGCATTGATAAGAACACCTGTTCCTCCTAATGTAAAGTCTTTATGGATGTTAATGGTTACATCAAATGTTCCATATGGCGCGTAGAATTCTCTGCCTACATATTGATCAGGATGCCAACCATCTGTGTCATACTCGGCCATTTTAGGATACCATTGCGTCATGGTATAATCAATTCCTTCTTTATTATTCCTCCCACTCCTTCTAATTTGTACAGGCACTTGAGATTCAAAAGTCATTTCGAATGTTGCCGAAGCTCCTGGCTGGATAGGCTCAGCCAATTGAACTTTTGCTACTGTTCCTGTAACTTCAACATTTACTGACTTTCCGTTTTGGGTAAGAGACAGGATACGATGTGAGCCCACCTCATTTTTCTTCAACTTTGAGATTCTATCTCCCACTCTTTTATCAGGATCTGGCAAATCACG